>DATHGS010000239.1:0-18605 GCA_035490155.1 Candidatus Methylomirabilota bacterium
CGACGGGGCGGTTGGCGGCGCGAAGCTCGGTGGCTCGGAGCGGCCGTTGGCCGATGGCAGACAAGCGGCGACGAGCGCAGCGGCGGCCGACAGGACTGCACCAATGAACCCGCGCCGGCTCAGCAACCGACGCGGACTCGGCTCGGGGATCACGCGTGGATGATCACCGCTGTCGCCGTATCGCGCAGGCAGCTAGTCGGAGAACGTAGCGGAACGGAGCCGTCGCGGAACGCAGCCGCCGCGGACTCAGCTGCCCAGGTCCTCAGACGTCGAGGTTGCGCGTCGCTTCCTCGTGGGCCTCGCGATATTCCGCCTTGAGCCGGTCGATGGCGCGATCTGCCTCGGCTGCCTCGGCCGAACCCGGCGTCGCCGCTCGCGCGCCGCGTTCGGCCTCGCGCCAATCGGCCAGGATCGTCGCGATCGCTCGCGGTGTCTCTTCGATCGTGCGGCTGGGCGCGTCGGGCAGGCCAAGATCGACGAGGTCGTTGGCTTCGAGGGTCAGTTCGCGCTGGCGTGCGCTCGATGCGAGGACGCGCTCGGCGAGCGCCTCGATCGTTCCGGCGAGCTCGATCAGCCGCGGGTCGCCGGGCACGATCTCCCGCTTGGCTGCCTCGAGATCGGACAGGGCCTCGAGATCCCGGATAAGCGCGTCCGACGCTTCGCGGAGTGCCTCGCCCGTGTCTTGCATACGTCATTCCCTCCTGGACGACATGGCGCCGAGCGAGGCGCTACGCCCCCACCCAGAGCCGCGACGACTCGGAGCCGCGACGACTTCAGGATACCCGTTGCCGTCGACCGGGCACGGACTACGGATCTGCGGGCCAGCAGATCGAGGGGTCAGGGCTGGTACCAGCGTCTACCCCAAAGTACGGCTAGGCGATGGCACCACCCGACCCCTACGCTCCGCCCATCAGCAAGCCGCACCCTACCCCTGGCCACCCCAGAGGTGCGGACCTGCCGCGAAGTGTTCTAAGCGAGGCAAGCGCCACATGGGCTCAATGGCCGTCAACGAACTCGGGCCGATGCTCACCGCGACCGAAGTCGCCGATATGTTGCACCTTCACGTCAACACGGTGAAGCGACTCGGCGATCGCGGCGAGCTGCCGTTCTATCGCGTATGCAAGCGGGGCGATCGTCGCTTCCGGCTCGACGACGTGATGAGGTTCCTCGCCCAGAACCGCTGATCCACGGCGCCCAGCGGGCGTCGTCGAATACTCAAGAAACCTCGGAGCGTCCGTCACCTGACGGGCGCTTCTCCGCGTCCGGCTGCTCCTGTCTCAGACGGTTCGAAGCGCCTCCCCGAAGATCTCGACCCCTTCGGCGATCTCGGCCGCCGTGGCGTCCAGCGGCGGGATCCAGCGGATTACCTGATGAGCCGTGCCGCACGAGAGCACGAGCAAGCCGAGCTCGGCGCTGCGGGCAACGAGCGCCGTCGCCAGGTCGCCGTCCGGTCGGCGCGTCTCGCGGTCCTGGACAAGCTCCACGCCGACCATCAGGCCGGGACCGCGCACGTCGCCGATCCGCTCATCCTCTGCCATCAGGCGCAGTAGCCCCTGGGTGAGCTCCTGGCCGCGCCGTCCTGCGTTGAACACGAGTCCCTCGTCACGAATGGTCTCGAGGACGGCGATGCCCGCGGCGCAGGCGACGGGGTTGCCGCCGTAGGTCGACCCATGGGCGCTCTTGCCCCATTTCTCCTGGAGCTCGCGGCGGGTCGCGATGGCAGACAGCGGGAGCCCGTTCGCGATCGCCTTTGCGACGACCACGACGTCCGGAAGGATCTCGGCGTGCTCGAACGCCCACATCATCCCGGTCCGGGCGTAGCCGCACTGGACCTCGTCGGCGATGAGCAGGATGCCGTGCTCGTCGCAGATCGCCCGCAACCCCTGGAGAAACGCCGTCGGAGCCGGTGTGTAACCACCCTCGCCCTGGACCGGCTCGATGAGGATCGCCCCGACGGCCGACGGGGCGATGACGGTCTCGAAGAGCGAGCGGAGGATCGCCAGACATGATTCGGTCGCACGCGCTTCGTCACCTTCGAAGTCTCGATAGGCTGCCGGGAACGGAGCGAAGTAGACGCCCGGCAGTAGCGGCTCGTACCCGGTCCGGTAGTTGATGTTCGACGTGGTGACGCTCGTCGCCCCGAACGTCCGGCCATGGAACCCGCCACGGAATGCGACGATCCCCGGCCGGCCGGTCACCCGTCGGGCAAGCTTCAAGGCGCCGTCGATCGCCTCGGACCCGGAGTTCAGGAACATCACCGTGTCGATCGGGTCGGGGAGGGTCGCCGCCAGCATCGAGGCGAGCGTCACCACCGGTTCCGCGTAGCCGATCGCCCCGGTCGGGCCGATGAGCCGATCAGCCTGGGCGTGGATGGCGGCGGTCACCCGCGGGTGGGAGTGGCCGAGGGCGGTGACGGCGATCCCGTTCGCGAAATCCAGGTACGACCGACCGGAGGTGTCGAAGAGCCGATGCCCGACACCGTGACTCCAGCTGCGCTCGAAATAGCGGCCAAGAACCGGAGTGAGGTTGCCGGCGCGGGCCGCGAGGTCGGCGAGATCTGCCAGCGCGCTGATCGGTTCTTCCATCGGCCGAGAATATGGCATCCGCCGTTCCGGTGGGGGTTACAGAGGAACGTGCCCGCCCGCTGGGCCGATCCAGTGGGCGGGCACCGGCTAGCATTCCGCGATGGTCGACTTCACGCTCACCGATGAGAACCGGCTCGTTGCCGAGAGCGTTCGCGCCTTTGCCGAAGCCGAGATCCTGCCGCACATACGCGAGTGGGACGAGCAGGGCGAGGTCCACCGCGAGATCTTCGGCAGGATGGCCGAGCTCGGGTTTCTCGGTGCCCCGATACCGGAGGCGTACGGCGGGTCGGGCATGGACTACGTCAGCTTCGCGATCCTGTGCGAGGAGCTCGAGCGCGCCGACACGGCATTCCGGGTCGTCCAGAGCGTCCACGTCGGCCTGAATTCGCTCGCGCTGCTGCAGTGGGGGACGGAGGAGCAGCGGCAGCGCTGGCTGGTGCCCCAGGCGAAGGGCGAAAAGCTGGCTACGTTCGGGCTGACCGAGCCCGGCGTCGGCACGGATGCCGGCAACCTGGCGACGACGGCTCGGCGGGACGGCGACACCTATCGGCTCAACGGCCAGAAGATCTGGATCAGCCTCGCCGACATCGCCGACCATTTCCTCGTCTTCGCGTCGGTCGATCGGTCGAAGAAGCACAAGGGCGTGACCGCGTTCATCCTCGAGCGCGGCATGAAGGGACTCACGACCGGGACGCTCCACGGCAAGCTCGGCATCAGGGCCGGAAACACCGGGCTCATCAACCTCGACGACGTGCCGGTCCCGGTCGAGAACCGGATCGGCGAGGAGGGCGAGGGCTTCCTCGTCGCGATGAGCGCGATCGACCAGGGCCGGTTCACGGTCGCCGCGGGCGCGGTCGGGCTCGCCCAGGCATGTCTCGACGCGTCACTCCGCTACGCTCACGAGCGGGAGACGTTCGGCGAGGAGATCGGCCGCCACCAGCTGGTCAAGCAGATGCTCGCTAACATGGCGAAGGGGACCGAGATCGGTCGGCTGCTCGTCTGGCGGGCGGCCTGGCTGAAGAATCAGGGCCTCCGTAACACCCGCGAGACGTCGCTCGCCAAGTGGCATGCGACCGAGCATGCCGTCCAGGCCGCCCTCGACGCGATCCAGATCCACGGCGCGAATGGCTACTCGAACGAATTCCCGGTGGAACGTTACCTGCGCAACTCGAAGGCTGCCGTGATCTACGAGGGAACGAGCCAGCTGCACACCCTGATTCAGGCCGATTACGCCCTCGGCTATCGCGAGGATCGCCCGATCCGCTGCGAGCCGTGGCCGGCCGAGGGCTGGGAGCGCGGCCGGCCCGGCTGAGTCCTGTCGGCCGGCCCGGTCGACCTCTATCATCGGCGCCGATGCCCTCACCTCGTCCGTGGACCGATCGGGAGCTGGCGACCCTGGCCGAGCTCTCCGAGACATTCGTCCGCGGCGACTCCCTCCGCCGGTCGCGGCTGGCGGCCGACGCCCTCCTCCAGGTTGCCGATCCTGCGCAGGTCGCCCAGCTCAGGCTGGTCCTTCGCCTCATGGAGTCGAGCCTCGTCAATCTCCTCATCTCCGGACGGGCGCGCAGCTTCCGGCAGATGTCGCCCGATGCACGCGAGCGCTATCTCCTGGGTTGGGGCCGGTCTCGATTTGCCCTCCGCCGGTCCGCCTTTCACGGGCTGCGCAAGCTCCTGACCTTCCTGGCGTACGCGGATCCCGGCGCGCCGGGCCCGAACCCTCGCCTGGTGACGATTGGCTACCACCCGGACGAGCCGCCGATCGCGACCGACCCGACCCCGATCCAGCCCCTGCGGCTCGCCTTCGAGACCGGCTCGCCCGACGCACCGATCGTCCTCGAGGCCGACGCGGTGATCGTCGGCTCCGGAGCCGGTGGCGGGGTCGTCGCAGCGGAGCTCACCCGGGCCGGCCGATCCGTCGTGGTTCTCGAGGCCGGCCCGTTCGTCGACGAGGCGTCGCTGCCGACGAACGAGCTCGACGCGTTCGGCCGGCTATATCTCAACAGCGGCCTGCTTTCGACATGGGACGGATCGGTGACGATGCTAGGCGGGTCGGCTGTGGGTGGTGGGACGCTCGTCAACTGGATGACGTGCCTCTCGGCCCCGGCCTATGTCCGGGCGGAGTGGGCGACCGACCACGGGATCCCGGAACTCGTCGGCTCGGCCTGGGACAACGACGTCGAGGCAATCGAAACCGAGCTCGGCGTGACCGAGACGACCACGATCCCGCCGAAGGACGCGGTCATCCTGCGCGGGGCGGAGGCGCTCGGCTGGGAGGCGGGCCCCGTTCGGCGCAATGCGTCGGGCTGCGACGACTGCGGGAGCTGCCCGTTCGGCTGCCGACGAGGGACGAAGCAGTCCGGGATCCGGGTTCATCTCACGCAGGCCGCGCAGAATGGTGCCCGGATCGTTCCGCGCGTCCGCGTGATGCGGGTAATCCTCGAAGACGGCCGCGCGGTCGGTGTCGAGGGCGACGCCACCTGGACGGACGCGGCAACCGGCGAACCCGTGCTCGACGAGCTCAGCGGCGAGACGCAGACGCGCCGGCTCGTCGTCCGGGCGAAGTCGGTGATCGTCGCGGCCGGAGCGCTTCGGACGCCGGCCGTCCTTGCCGGCTCGGGCCTCGGCCATCCCGCCATCGGTCGCCACCTCCGGCTTCATCCCGTCCCGGTCATCGCCGGGATCTTCAACGAGACGATCGACATGTGGCGGGGCCCGATGCAGGCCGCGCGATCGCTCCAGTTCAGCGAGCCGGGACCTGGTCGCAACGGCTATGCGATCGAGTCGGCGCCGGGCCACCCGGGCCTGCTAGCGCTCGCCCTACCGTGGGAGGGGCTCGACGCCCACACGGACGCGATGGCTCGCGGCCGGCGGATCGCGCCGCTCATCGCCGTGACTCGCGACGGCGGTGCCGGACGGACGAGCCTCACCCGAGCGGGAAACGTCCGGGTCGACTACCGCCTGGATGCGACCGGTATCGCCACCTTGCGACACGGCCTCGTCTCGATGGCCCAGCTCGGCCGGGCGGCGGGAGCGTCGGAGATCGTCGCGGTCGGCGGCACGCCGCGCTGGTTCGGCCGCGGCGGGTTTGCGCCGGGGCGCGAGGAAGCGTCGTTCCAGGAGTTCATCGGGGACCTCGCCACCTTCGACTTCAGCCCGAATCGTGGGGCCGTTTTCTCGGCTCACCAGATGGGGACGGCCCGGATGGGCAGCGATCCAGCCGACCATGCCTGCGACACCGGCGGGCGGGTGAGATCAGGCGTCGGCGGCCGGCGCAGCGGCGACGCGGTCGTGGCCGGTCTCTACGTCGCCGACGGCTCGCTCTTTCCGACCGGGATCGGGGTCAACCCGATGATCACGATCATGGTCCTCGCCCGGCGAGTCGCCCGGACGATCCTGGCAGAGACCTAGGGCTGGTTCAGCGAGTCCGACGGGACGCGGGCGACGCGGAGACGAGGCGCCATGCGACGCGGCGCCGGCGTCCGCAACCGGCCACGCGTCGTCACGATCAGGGCGACCGCGGTGACGATCACCGCGCCCGCTACAAGGGTCCGCGGTTCGATCGGCTCGTGCAGGATGACCGCCCCGAGGAACACCGCGACGACGGGATTGACGTAGGCGTAGGTCGCGACGAGCGGCAGCGGTGCGACCCGCAGCAGCCAGCCGTACGTCGTGAAGGCGAGGAGGCTGCCGATCACCGTCAGGTAGGCGAAGGCGACCAGGGAGTCGGGCGCGATCGTCTCGAGGTGGAGCTGGGTCAGCTCACCATGGAGCATGCCCAGGACGACGAGGACGACCGAGCCGGCGAGCATCTGGGCACCGGTCGCGACGAGCGGGCGAGACGGCAGGATCGCCCGATGTGAGGCGAACAGCGAACCGGCGGCCCACGACATCGGCGAGATGATGATCGCGGCGAGGCCGAACGGTTCGAGGGCGCCCGAGCCGCCGAACGCCGAGGGTCCGGCCAGGATGGCGACGCCACCGAACCCGATGGCAATGCCGATCATCGCGATCGTCGGCAGGCGCTCGCCCAGGAACAACCGGCCGAAGACGGCGATCCAGACCGGCATCATCCCGATGAGGAGGGCGGTGATGCCCGACGGCACGGTCTTCTCGCCGAGGGACACGAAGCCCATCCCTGTCCCAAGGAGCAGCGCGCCGACGATGATCGAGTCTCGCCACTCGCGGCGGCTGGGTGGGGCGAACGTTCGGCCTTCGCGGGCGATCGACCAGGCCAGGAGGATCCCGCCGGCGAGTGCGAAGCGGGCGGCCGCCATGAAGAACGGCGGAATCGTCCGCACCGCAACCGAGATCCCGAGGTACGTCGAGCCCCAGACGACGTAAAGGACGAGGAGACCGGTCCACAGGAGCAGGCGGCGCGTCGGCGCGCGGGACGGCGCGGGAGATGCGGTGGTTGGCACAGGTGGCTGGTCCAAGATCAGACGAGTGTAGCGACGGCTCTTGGCCTAGTCCAGTAGCGCAATGCAACTGCAACCATGCCGGTGGGCGTGAGCTGGCGCACCGGCGGGTGGTCAGGCGGCAACAAACCGCGCCGCCGACGGGCGACATTCGCGGCACGCCCGATAGCCGGCCGCTTCGGACGATGCCAGCGAGCCGAACGGCACCCGATGCTTCGGCTGGATGCGGCGGGCGTTGTGGCAGCTCGGCAGGCAGTAGATGTGGGTCGTGTCGGAGCCGACGTAGCGCACGCCGGCCCGGGCAAGTCGCTCGAGCTCGTCCGGGTCGAGGCCCTCGGCGGCAAGGATCGCCCGCTTGTTCGTCGGACCGCCAAGCGAGTACTGGCCGATCGTCCCGTCACTGCGGACGACCCGATGGCACGGCACGATCAGCGGGAAGGGATTGTGGCCGAGAGCCGTTCCGACGGCGCGGACCGCCTTCGGCCGGCCGATCTCAGCCGCGATCCAGCCGTATGGCCGAACCTCGCCCCGCGGGATCTCGAGGGCCTTGAGCCAGACGGCCTGCTCGAACTCCGTGGTCCCGCGATAGTCGAGCGAGATCCGGGCCCGCCGGTCGCCACCGAGCCGCCGGTCAATGGCCCGGGCGAGGTCGACCGGCAAGGACTCCACGCGGCGGATCGGGCGGCCCGTCCGCGCCTGAAACCGGACCTCGAACGCCCGATCGTCCGGTGCGCTCTCGACCGCCGCCACGCCTCGGCCGTTCCAGGCGATCCAGAGCGGACCGATCGGTGAATCGAGAACGGTGTAGTCATCGGCCAGCCCGACGGCGACCAGCGCCGAATGGGCGAGGCCGCCGGGCGCAGTTTCGGTCAGCTTGGCCAGGGCGGTTTCGACGACGGCGAGGTCGGGGGCTGACGCGGCCATTGATGGCGTGGCGTTGGGATTCATGCAGTCATCTCCTCCCGCTCTCGCCGTTGAGCGGCGAGGAACGCGGTTTGCAGGGCTGCCAGGCCACGATGGACCTGGGCTTTCAGGGTGCCTTCTGGTCGGCCGAGGGCCTCGGCCATCTCGGTGTAGGACAGGCCATCGACATGGCGGAGGACGATCGCCGTTCGCTGGGCCGGCGGCAGGCCCGAGAGCAACCTTGCCCAGAGGTCGCGTGCGTGGCGGGTGGCAAAGGGGTCAGTCACCGGCTCCGAGGCGGGCTCGAAGGCGAGCTCCGTCGTCGCGACCCGCCTCACGCGGGTCCTATTTCGACAGACGTTCAGGACGATCGTCGTGAGCCACGGCCGCAGCCGTAGCTCACGGATCCGCTCGGCCGGGTAGCCGGCCAGGGCTCGATACGCTCGGACGAAGGCGTCCTGGGCCGCTTCCTCGGCGTCGCTCCGATTTCCGAGGACCCGAACCGCGATCGTGAACAGGCGATCCTGTTGATCCGCGACGAGGCTCGGAAAGGCCGCGTCGAGATCGGCAGCGAGCTGCCGGACCAACGCTGCGTCTGCCGGCCGAGAGAGGTCTTCCATCACCCAATGAAACACCAAACGATCGGCCGTGGTTGCATCGCGTCGAACCGGCGCCGGCGCCGAGTCCGGGCCCTGGTCGAGCGACGCCGGCCGGCGGGTGGCCGGCGCCGCCGGGCGCCGCTAGCCGGTGATCGTGATCTTGCCCATCATCAGGGTCGGGTGGATGCTGCAGTGATAGGGATAGGTGCCCGGTGCGCTGAAGACGAGCGCCTGCGTCGTTCCCGTCGTGATCGTGTCCGTGGTGCACGAGCCGTCGTCGAGGGTCGCGGTGTGACTCACGCCGTCGCTGTTCGTCCAGCCGATCACATCGCCGACCTTGGCCGTGACCGGCTCCGGCGAGAAGGCAAAGTTCTTGATCGTGACCTTGACCGTCGCCGCCGCACCGGCCGCCGCTGGAGCACAGGCGGCGGCGCCGCTCGCGCCACTCGCCTCCGAGGGTGCCGCCGAGGCGGGGGCAGCGGACGCCGGCGCCGCCGCGGTCGCGGGCGCCGCCGCAGTCGCGGGTGCCGTGGTCGCGACCGGGCTGGGGGTCGCGCCGGTGCCACAGGCGCCGAGAACCAGTGTTATGGCGATCGCTGCGGCCGAACGAAGCAGACGTTGCATCGAGATGATCCTCCCGTTGTTGCGATTGATCGGGGATGGGGCCCCGGGCGGATGCGAAACCATACGCCACTGAGCGGCCGGCGGTTCTCTGCGGCGGGTATCGTTCGGGCGGTGACCCACTCGTTTCCCATCGGCCGGCCGGCCGATATCGACGCGGCCGGGGCGCACTGGCTTGCCCGCCACGAGGCACGCTGCCACGCACTGTCCGGTCGCGAGGTTCGCGAGCTCGGCGACGGTGTGCTCCTCCACGACCCGACCGACCGCGAGCCATTCTGGAATCGCCTGGCCGGCATTGCCTGGCCATCGGCCGCGGGGGCCTTCGATCATCGCCTCGCCGAAGTCCTGGCCCTGTTCGCCTCGCTGGACCGCATCCCGCACATCTGGCCGCAGCCGGGATTCGACGAGCCGCCGGACCTGACCGAACGGCTGCTGGCGCACGGTTTCGTCGACCTCGGAGCGGGACTCCTGATGGGTCTCGATCCGGACGCGGCCGCCCTCGAGGTGGTCGCCGAGCCGGACGTCAGCATCGAACGGCTGGACGGCGCGACTGCGCGGTCCGACGAGGCGGGCGAAACGATCCGCGGGATCGCGGCAGTCCTGGCCGAGGCGTTCACGATCGAACGGGTCCAGGTGGAGGCGATCGAGACCGACACGAAGGCCGCGCTGACGAGCGCCGCCTTTCACGCGATTCTCGTGCGCGTCGACGGCGAGCCCGCGTCGACCGTCAGGCGGACGACGTTCGATGGCGCGAGCTACTTGTCGTCGATCGGGACGAGGCCCGCGTTCCGCGGCCGCGGCTTTGGGAGGCTGGTCACGGCCCTCGCCGCGCAGGATTCGCTGGCGGCGGACAGCCGTCTGACCTATCTCGGCGTGTTCGCCGAGAACGACGTCGCCCGCCGCCTGTACCAGGGCCTCGGCTTCGTCCCGATCGGGCGGCCCGGGTCTGACCTGCTCCTGACGACGTGAAGAGCGAGCCACGCGCGGAACGCGGGCCCTCCTCGCCCGGCCGGATCTACGAGCGACTCCTCGGCGACGACCGGGCGGAGCAGCGCCGCGTCCTCGCCGTCATCTGGGCGACCGTCGATCGGGACCGCGTCGTCGCGGATCTGCGGTTGCCCGTGGAACCCCTGGTCGACGACCCGTCTCTCGGAGCGAGCGTCGGTCTCGTCCGGCCCGCGGGCGAGCACCCGATCGCGGTTCTCGAGCCGTACACGGAGGGTCGACTTGCCGCGACGCTCGCCCGCCATGGGGAGGGGCCCGCCGGCGAGTACGTCGAGGCGCCCGTCGGTCTCGATGCGATCAGAGCAGCCGCGACGAGGGCAGATCTCGTCCTCGGCCGGCCGGCGGACGGCCCGTTCGGTCGGTCGGTCCTCGTTCTCGGCGGACCTCTCGACGGACCGCACCTCGTCCTCGTCGAACGCACAGCGGGTACCATCGGGCGATGATCGAACGCCAGGCCATCACCCTCC
This sequence comes from Candidatus Methylomirabilota bacterium, assembly GCA_035490155.1. Classification (GTDB taxonomy): domain Bacteria; phylum Chloroflexota; class Limnocylindria; order Limnocylindrales; family CSP1-4; genus CF-46. The sequence goes on from DATHGS010000239.1 coordinate 10,596, forward strand.
GCGCGGCCACTACGGACGACGCGGACAGCATCGCGAGCCTCTTCACCGACGAGGGCTATCCGGCCGGCCCATCCGACATCGTCGAGCGGCTGGGTCGTTTCGCGTCGCCGCACTCGCAGGTCATCGTCGCCGACCACGAAGGCGAGATCCTCGGCTTCGTCGCGATCCACGCCCTGCCCCGGCTCGAGCATTCGGACCGCGTCCTGCGGGTGATGGCCCTCGTCGTCGAAGCCGGCGTCAGGGACCGCGGCATCGGTCATCTGCTGATGGGTGAGGCGGAGCGGATCGGTCGTGAGCTGGGTGCGGCTTTCGCCGAGGTGACCGCCGGTCACCACCGCCCAGAGGCACGTCGCCTGTACGAGGACCTCGGCTACGACGCGACCGTCGCCGCCTATCTCCGCAAGCGACTCTGAGCGGAGCGACCCCGTTCTGGATTCCTCCGTCTCGAGCTTCCCGCGCCTCCGCCTTCGGGACCCGGCCACGTCGCTGGTCGAGCTGCCCTGGGAGCAGCCGCTCGCGGACTGGTCCGGGGACGACCTTGCTTTCCGCGAGCTGCCTGTCGGGCCGTCGCGCCACCTGGTCCGCTTCCTGGTCGCCCACGGCGTCCTGTACGCATTGAAGGAGCTGCCGCTCGAGGCCGGCCGATCCGAATACGAGGTGCTCCTGCGGCTGGAGACGGCCGGCCTGCCGGCTGTCCGCGCGGCCGGCATCGCCGAATCACCGGCCAGCCGCAGCTCGATCCTCGTGACTCCGTACCTCGCCCACTCGCTCCAGTACCGGCGGCTGCTCATGCGGCTGCCACCGGGCCCGACCCGCCACCGCGAGCGGCTGCTCGACGCGATGGCCTTCCTCCTCGTCGATCTCCACCGCAACGGCGTCTACTGGGGTGATTGCTCCCTCGCGAATACCCTGTTCCGACGGGACGGCGACAGGATCGAGGCGTATCTCGTCGACGCGGAGACGAGTGAGATCCACCCCGCCCTGTCCGATGGGCAGCGGGCCTACGACGTCGAGATCCTCGTCGAGAACGTCGCGTTCGGCCTGGCCGATCTCGCCGCGATGCAGGGCGGCGGCGATCCCGACGAGGCGATCGAGGCCGCCGAACACGTCGCCGATCGCTACAACGCCGTGTGGAGCGAGCTCCACGACGAGCCGATCCTGCCACCTGGCGACCGACAGGCGATCCGCGCTCGCGTCCGGCGCCTCAACGACCTCGGCTACTCGGTCGACATCTCGATCGACCCGGATGCGCCGGCGGGCGGGGTCCGCCTTCGGATGTCGGTCACGACGAGGCGCTTTCACGTTCGGGAGCTGGAGCGGCGGACGAAGATCCGGGCGCTCGAGGGGCAGGCTCGACTGCTCCTCAACGACCTCAACGAGTACGCCGCCTGGCTGAGCTGGCACGCCGGCAAGCCGATCGATCCCGACGACGCCGCTGCTCGCTGGCTTCGCGATGTCTACCGGCCGACCCTTGCCAGCATCGCCAGTGCGGTCGGTCCGGGCCGCGACCTCGTCCAGGCCTATTGCGACGTGCTCGAGCAGAAGTGGTATCTCTCCGAGCAGGAGGGCCACGACGTCGGGCTGCTCCGCGCCATCGAGGCCTATCTGGAGCTCGGGGCGCCGGCGCCCGAAACGACGGCCGACGTGGCCGACTCGACTGTCGCCCTCGATCTCGAGCGCCTCAGCGACGAGGATTTCGGCCAGTCGTGACGGCATCCCCGCGTCCGGATCCCGCTCATGGCACCATCCTGGAGATGCCATCGCAGATCCAGACCGTCGCCGGGCCGGTCATCCGCGTCCGCGACCTCCACAAGAGCTATGGCCAGCTGCACGCCGTCGACGGGGTGAGCTTCGAGGTCGAGCGCGGCGAGGTCTTCGGGCTCCTGGGGCCGAACGGCGCCGGCAAGACGACCACCGTCGAGGTCCTCGAGGGCCTGCGGAAGCCCGACAGCGGCGAGGTGTCGGTCCTCGGCGTCGACGCCGTCCGTTCGCCCGATCAGCTCAAGGCCCGGATCGGTGTGTCACTCCAGACGGCTGCCCTCTATCCGAAGCTCACCGTCGTCGAGGTCCTCGATCTCTTCCGCAGCTTCTACCCATCTGGCAGGTCGACGGGCGAGCTCGTCGAGCTCATGGATCTCGGCGAGAAGCGGGCGACCCGGACGCAGGACCTGTCCGGAGGCCAGCGCCAGCGGCTGTCGGTCGCCCTCGCTCTCGTCAACGACCCGGAGCTGGTCTTCCTCGACGAGCCGACGACGGGCATGGATCCGGCCGCACGGCGGATGCTCTGGGACGTCGTCCTCGGTCTCAAGTCGTCCGGACGATCGGTCCTGCTGACGACCCACTACATGGAGGAGGCCGAAATCCTGTGCGACCGCCTGGCGATCATGGATCACGGCCGGATCCTCGAGTCCGGCACCGTCGACGAGCTGGTGAGCCGCCGATTCCACGAGCGGGCCGTCCGCTTCGACGCGATCGACGGTCTCGATGACGCGCGAATGGCGGGCTTTCCGGGGGTCGCCTCCGTCAAGCACGAGAACGGTGCGGTGCTCCTGTTCACGCGGGATGTTCCGGGGACGATCGGCGCAGTGCTCGCCGCCAGCGACGGGCTCGGCGTCGAACCGGTGAACCTCGCGGTCCGGCGGGCGACCCTCGAAGATGTCTTCCTCGACCTGACCGGCCGAGCCCTCCGCGACTGAGGGCCCGATGCGCGCACTACTGCTGCTGACCGCCGCGAACATCAAGAGCTTCACCCGCGACCGCGCGGCCCTCTTCTGGACGCTCGCCTTTCCGCTGATCTTCATCTTCCTGTTCGGCTCCATCTTCTCCGGCGGAAACAACGACCGAACGATCGGCTTCGCCGATCTCGACAAGTCGACCCACTCAGCCGAGCTCCAGGCGGCGTTCGCGTCCCAGCCGAACGTGAAGCTCATCGAGGCCAGCGAGGACGATCTCGTCGCCCAGATGCGCGACGGCAAGTTGAGTGCCGTTCTGGTAGTGCCGGCCGGCTTCGGCGCGACAATCGACGCGAAGACGGCGCCGGCAACGATCAAGGTCTACACGGATCCGGCGCAGACGGCCGCCCAGGGGGCGACGTTCCAGCTCGTCGGGGGCGTCCTCGGCGCGGTCAACCAGGCGGCCAGTGGGCGGCCGCCGGCCGTGACCTTCACGAACCAGGCGGTCCAGACGCAGGATCTGACATTCATCTCGTATCTCGTCCCGAGCATCCTCGGCATGTCGCTCATGCAGCTCGGGATCTTCTCGGCGATCCCACTTGTCGCCGACCGCCAGAAGCACATCCTCAAGCGGCTCCAGGCAACGCCCCTCCGGCGCTGGCAGCTCGTCGGCAGCAACGTCCTGATGCGGCTGATCATCGCCGTCGTCCAGACGGTGATCATCGTCGGCGTGGGAGCCACGTTCTTCCACGTCGAGGTCTCGGGCAACTGGCTGACGATCGGGCTGCTGGTCGTGCTGGGGTCGCTGGCGTTCATCGCGCTCGGCTACGTGATCGCCTCGTTCGCCTCGACGGAGGAATCGGCCAACGGCATGACGAGCGTCGTCCAGTTTCCGCTGATGTTCCTGTCGGGCACGTTCTTCCCGATCGACTCGATGCCGGATGCCCTGAGGACGGTCGCCCGAGCGCTGCCGCTGACCTACCTCGGCGACGCGCTGCGCCAGGTCATGGTCGGTGGGACGGCCTTCTCGCCGCTGTGGCTGTGCGTCGCGTTCCTCGTCGTCTGGCTCGTCGTGTGCTTTGCGGTGGCCGCCCGCTTCTTCCGCTGGCAGTAATCCGGTCACAGCCCCTGCGTTGACCTGAGGATGAGCAGCCTACCCGGGCTGCCTCAGTCGAAGAGGTCGGCTATCGAGGCGGGAGTCAGATCCCGGGCTGCGAGCTCCGGCGAGGCGACCGACAGGGCGGCCACGCGGGCTCCGATCCGGAGGGACTGTTCGATTGGCAGGCCGCGCAGCTCGCCGGCGAGCGTTCCGGCCAGGAAGGCGTCGCCGGCCCCGTTCGTGTCGACGACCCGATCGACCGGCTCTGCCGGCACCTCGATCCAGCGGCCGTCGGCGGTCAACGCAATCGCGCCGTTGGCGCCGCGAGTGCAGACAGCCAGCTGTCGCCCGGCGCGGATGAGCCGCTTCATGAACGGCCGCGGGTCCGCCAACCGCTGGTCGCTGAAGAAGATGGCGTCGGCCTCGAGGAAGTCGTGGTCCCAGCGACGCTCGCCGTCGGTGTCGTGGAGATCCGTCCAGACTGGCCGACCGAGCCGCCGGGCGACCAGGGTCACGTCTCGGGCCTGCTCGACGATCGCCACGACGACGTGATCGACGGCGAGGGTGAGCGGCTCGACGGCGTCCGGGTTGAAGCGCCTGCCCGTGTCGCCGCCGTGGAGCAGGAACGACATCCGGTCTCCGCCGCCGTCCATGATGTTGACGTGACGGGCGGTGCCGGTCGGGTCGGTGACGGGATCGACGACCACTCCCGCCGCCGTCAGCCCGAGGCGGATCTCATCGCCGGCGAGATCGACACCGAGCGGGCAATGGAAGACGACCTCGATGCCGAGCCTGGCCAGGTTCATCGCCGCGCCGGCACCGGATGACCCGATCGTCTCGTGCCAGCCATCGGGAAAGATCGTGGCGGCGTGCGGCGCCGGGAAGGCATCGACGCGGATCATCGTGTTCCAGGATGCCGATCCAAAGACCGCGACGCGAGGCGGGCCCGATCTGCCGGTCACCGCCTACCAACGCTCGTCGTGGACGATCTCGGCGAGGGGCCGCCGGCCACCCGGCTTGTTCGGCTCATGGAGGACCGCCTCGTTGGCCGGATAGCCGAACGAGAGAAGGAATTCGCAGTGATGCGTCTCCGGGTAGCCGAGGAGCCGACGGGCGGCGTCGTGGTCGTAGAGCGTCGCGGGGACGCTGCCGATGCCTAGCTCCCAGGCTGCCAGCATCATGTAGGCGGCCGCCTGGCCGAGGTCGAACATGACCGACAGCGGGGCGTCGGCGGCGCCGGGATCCGGCGTGACCAGGGCGATCCCGACGGCGGCGCCGGCGAGGTGGCCGGCCCACGGACCGATCGCGGCCAGCTCGCGCAGGTGGTCGCGATCGCGACAGACGATGAACTCCCAGCGCTGGAGGTTCTTCGAGCTGCCGGAGCGGCGACCCGCGCGCAGGATCCGGTCGAGGTGCTCCGCCGCAAGCGGTCGATCGGCGAAGGCGCGGACGGCGCGTTTCGTCGAGATCGCCTCCCAGACCGACATGGTCGTCATCCCAGTGCCGCTCACGACGCGACCTCGTCTGGCCCGAGCGCGGAACCAGGGAGGTCGGCCTCGGGACCCGCTGGGCGCCGCGGCCGCCCGATCCCGACCAGGGATCGGAATCGGTCGGGCTCCTTCTCGGCCGCCTCGAATGGAGCCTCGCGATCGGGGATTCGGGTCGCCGGGACGGCCGCGGCGAGCTCCGCGGCGACGTCCGGCTCGAACGGCCCGCCGAGGGTCCTGGCCAGGAATCCCGCGACCGCTCGGCGATATTCCGGGAATTCGTAGAGCCAGCTGTGTCGGCCACCGGGGATGACGAGCGACTCCACCTCACGACCGGCCGACCGTGCCGCGCGGACGAGGCGATGGAAGTGGCTGGGCGGAACGACGTCGTCGGTGTCGCCGTGGATCAGCAGGATCGGTCGGTCGTGGGCGATCAGCGCAACGGCCGCGCTGATCCTGGCCACGGCGTGGCCGCGGGGACGGAGATAGACCCGGGTCGTCAGCCAGGCGAGTGGGTAGGCGATCGGATCCGGGAACGGCAGGTGGGCGATGCGAAACGTCTGGCGTGTCAGCCTGTAGGGATCGGCCGGCGAGGACGTGGCGACGATGGCCGCGACACGGTCGTCGACGGCGCCGGCGAGGATCGCCCCGATGGCGCCCATCGAATGGCCCACGATCGCGCCGACGGTCACCTCGGGTCGGGCGATCAACGCCCGGAACGTTGCTAGCGCATCGGTCCCGAACTCGCCGCCGCTGATCGGAAGCAGCTCCGCCGGATTCTCGCCGTGACCACGGACGTCGACCGTGAGGCAATGAAAGCCGGCGGCATGCAGGAACTGGACCATCGGCAGGGTCCGGTCGCGAGCGGACTCCCAGCCGTGGATGAGAGCGACCCCGGGTCCCGGGGCGCCGTCACGCGCCGGAATGAACCAGGCACGCAGATCGTCGGCGCCGTCCGTCGGTATCGTGACCGACTCGTAGGTCAGCCCGAGATCGGCCGGGGTCATGCTCGGCATGTGCCGTCGCGGCTGTCCTGCCCGCTGCCGGTAGACGAGGGCGAATCGGTAGGCGAGGGCGAACGGCGCGGTGGCCATGGCGGTGGCGATGACCGCCCGACGGAGCTTCGGCACGCGTAAAGGGGACGGCACGGACCGGCGCCTGTCAAGCACGATCGCAACGGGGACCGCAGGGCGGGTCGCCGATCAGCCGGGGACTACACTCTCGACGTGGCCAAACGTGAACCGTTCGTCGTCCTCGGCATCGAGCCGGGCGCGACGCCCTCCCAGATCAAGGCGGCCTGGCGGCGTCTCGCCCGACAGCACCACCCTGACCTGACCGGCGACGATCCCGAGGCCTCGCGGATCGCCACGCGCCAGATGGCCGAGATCAACGAGGCGTACGCGGCGCTGACGCGGGGTCCATCGAGGGCCGGCGCCCAGGCCGCGAAGTCACGGACCGACGGTGCCAGCTTCGACGACGACGCTGCGCCGCCGCGACGTGGAGGACCGCCACGACCGAAGGCGACCCGTCCCGTGACCGGCCGGCTCGACCTCTCCGGCACGATCCGACCCCGCAACCAGCCGCTCCGGTCACGCGACGGCCAGGCGGCGCACCCACCCGGTCAACCGCCCATCCGCTTCAACGCGCAGGACCGCGAGCCGCCGCGGGCGAGCGACCCGACCGGCCCACTGGAACGAGCGCGCGTCCGCGACTTCCGCCGGCCCGTGCCACCGCCATTGGCGGACGCCCTCGGGACTGAGCTCACCTTCGGCAAATTCCACGGTCATACGCTCGGACAGGTCGCGGCCTTCGAGCCGTCGTACGTCGACTGGCTGGCCCGGACCGTCACCCGCGATCCGGAGCTCGTCGCCGCGGCCCGCGTCGTCCAGGCCGACCTCGACGACCGGCGCATCCCTCGGCGGGACCATGTCGCGGCCACCGCGGAGGTCGGGCGGGGTCGCTCAGCCTGAGCGAATGGGCCGGGCGCGGCGATCGCCCCCCGAAACCGGGAGGCGATCGATGGAGCGCGAATGAATCGAGCGATGAGCTCTGCCGCAACGTGGATCGGGCCTGCTGGCCGAATGATCCGTGGTTACTCGGCTCGTGATCGCGATCGGGATCCTCGGCGCCCGAACCGTCATCAGGTGAACCGAAGGCCGCTTCGCGATCCGTGACCGACGCCCCAGGTAATTCCCGAACGTCGCGTTACGGCGCAAGGCCAACCTTGGACCCAGAACGGCATACGGGGAATGGCGCACACGTCCCGAAATGACGGCGGCGATGGTCGGGCGCGTCGGCGCACCACTCCGGGACGGCCGTACCAGGTGCTCGAACGCACCACCGCGCGCGCTCGCAGGGCGGTCAAAGGGCGAGCCGCAGGCCGCTGCTCGGGCGAATCGGCGCCTCGGCCGTATCATCGAAATCGTGTTCCCCCGATCCCCTCGCCGTCACCGGGCGGGCGCGCGGCGTGCCCTCTTCGGGCTCGTCCTCGTCTCGCTCCTCGCCTCGGCCTGTGCCGGTGCACGGTTCGATCCGAGCGGGCCATGCACGGCCGATGGACGCGCCCCGGGAGCCTATCCGGAGCTCGAGCGCCTTATTCCGGCCACGTTCGACGCGGCTGCTCCGACGGTCCTCGATTCCGGGCGGAATTGCTCGGCGACCGCCCTTGGCAGCCTGGCATCGCACCAGGTAGGAGAGCTCCGCTTTGCCGGCGGCCAGTGGCATCTCGGTGAACGCAGCGGCGTGACGATGG
>DATHGS010000240.1:0-9129 GCA_035490155.1 Candidatus Methylomirabilota bacterium
TTCGTCGACTTCGGCATGATCCTCGCCGGTCTGGCCGCGGCGACGCTGGTCGCCGGCTGGGCGTCCGACGAGACCTCGGGGCGAATGGAGATGCTCCTCGCGGCGCCGCTCGCGAACCTGACCTGGTTCGGGTGGACGACCAACCACATCCCGCTCGCCGGCCTGTACGACTGGCCGTCCCTTGTCCTGACGGCCGCCGTCGCGGTCGTCTTCCTCGCGATCGGTGTCGAGTCGTTCGTCCGCCGTGACATCGGGGTCACGACCAGCATCCCGACGCCGAGCCTGCCGCATGGCCTGGTCGGCCTGCGCGGGCCGGCCGGTCGGACATTCGGCCACGTGCTCCCGTCGGCCCTGGCCTGGGGCATCGGGCTCGGCTTCTTCGGCCTCGCGATCGCCGGCTCGGGTCGATCGTTCGTCGAGCAGCTGGGCAGCGCCCCGGACTTCCAGCGGCTGCTTTCATCGATCTTTCCGGGCGTCGACGTCGCCACGGTCGGTGGATTCCTCCAGCTCCTCTTCGTCGACTTCGGCATGATCCTCGCCGGTCTGGCCGCGGCGACGCTGGTCGCCGGCTGGGCGTCCGACGAGACCTCGGGGCGAATGGAGATGCTCCTCGCGGCGCCGCTCGGGCGGATCCGCTGGGTGGTCTCTGGTGGCCGCGGGATCTTCGGCGGAATCGTCGTGATCATGGTCCTGACGGTGGCCGGCATCGGCATCGGCGCGTCGATCACCGGCGGCGACATCGTCACGCCAATGGTCGGAACCCTCTCGCTAGGCCTGTACGCCCTCGCAATGGCAGGCGTCGGGGTCGCCGTCGGCGGCGTCTTCGGAACCGGGGCAGCCGGACCAGCGGTCGCGCTCCTGACCGTCGTCACCTGGTTCGACGGGATCATTGCTCCGGCTCTCGGGCTGCCCGACGTGTTCCGCGAGCTCGCGCTGACGACCCATTACGGGCAGCCGATTCTGGGGGTCTGGGACCCCGCTGGGATCGTCGCTTCGCTCGTCCTCGCCGTTGGCGGCGTGGCGGTTGGCGCCTGGGGCTTCCAGCGCCGCGACCTCCGGAGCTGAGGCCGGACCGTCTGGCGCGCCGTCGCTTGATCAACCAGCGGGATCCACTCGGCGCTCCCTAGACTGGGTGAGTGGATCCCTTCGTCTTTGCGCTGATTGCCGGCGCCGCGGTCCTTCACGTCGCCTGGAACGTCCTGCTCAAGACCGCGGGCGATCCGCTTCGGGCAGCCGCGATCGGGATGACCTCGGCTGCGGCCGTCATAGTTCCGGCGGCAGCGATCGGCTGGGTCGTCATCGGCCGGCCGGCGGTCCCGCCCGAGGCGATCTGGCTGAGCATCGCCTCGGGGGCCCTCGAGGCCGCCTACTTCGGGTTCCTCGCGGCCGCATACCGGCGGGGCGACCTGTCTGTCGTCTATCCCATCGCCCGTGGGACGGCACCGCTCCTGGCGGTCGCCGTCGGGATCGGCGTCCTCGGGGAGCGGCTGGGACTGCCGGGGATCGCCGGCGTGGCGCTCCTGCTCGTGGGGCTCTTGACGCTCCAGCGTCCGTGGCGATTCCTGCGGGCCGCCAACCGCGCCAACGGTTCGGGCGATCCCGCCGTCCGGTTCGCGCTGGCGACCGGGGTGATGATCGCCGCCTATTCGGCGGTCGACCGGGTCGGCGCCCGCCTCGTCGAGCCGTGGTTCTATGCCGGCCTGATCTGGGCGTCGTGCATGGTGTTCCTGTGGGCCTACGTCTGGTTCCGCCGGTTGGTGCTGCGGGCGCGCGATGAAGTCGGCGCCTTCGACCGGCGACGCGCGGCGTTTGGCGGACTGATCACGCTGGCCGCATACCTCCTGATCCTCGCCGCGTTCAGCGTGGCGCCGCTGACCGCGGTCGCGCCGCTCCGCGAGTCGGCGATCGTGCTCGCATCGGGGTGGGGGACGATGCGGCTCGGCGAGGGGCGGGATCGCCGGGAGACGATCCGGCGGATCGGCGCCTCGGCGCTCGTCGTCGCCGGAGCGATCCTGCTCGCGATCGACGGCTAGTCGGAGCCCCAGGCCGAAATTTGCACCCTGGCCGAGTCGACGCGGCCCATACCGTATGAGGGGTCCGGATCCACCGGGCGCCAACACGGTGGAAGCAACGTGGATGCCGATCTCATCGGACGGGCGCAGAACGGCGACGAAGAGGCCTTCGCGAGCCTCGCCGTCGCCGCAGGCGACCGACTCCACGCCGTGGCGCACAGGATCCTGCGCGACATCGACCTCGCCGAAGATGCGACCCAGCAGGCGCTGTTGACGATCTGGCGAGACCTTCCGCAACTCCGCGACCCGGCGCGCTTTGACGCCTGGTCGTACCGGCTCCTCGTGCGCGCCTGCTACGCCGAGGGACGCCGGACGCGCCGCTGGGGGCCGAACCTCACGCTGCTCCCGGCCGACGAGCCGGAAGTGGCGGAGGGCCTGAGCTCGGTCGTCGATCGCGACCAGCTCGAGCGCGGCTTCCGCCGACTTTCCATCGACCATCGGGTAGTGGTGGTTCTCCACCACTACCTCGACCTGCCGCTCGAAGAGGTCGCCGACGCCGTCGGCGTCCCCATCGGGACGGTTCGATCCCGACTACATCACGCGATGCGCGGCCTGCGCGCGGCCCTCGAGGCCGACGCTCGCCCGGCGACGCGGGAGGTTGCCCAATGAGCACCGATCGCGACGTAACCCGCATCGTTCGGTCGTGGCTAGAGGAGGGCGTGTCGGTGCTCCCGGACCGCGTCCTGGATACCGTGCTCGACCAACTCCCCGCGACCCCCCAGCGCCGTGCCTGGTGGCCGGTGCGGAGGTTTGGAGAGATGAATACCTACGCGAAAGTAGTGATCGCAGCGGCGGCTGTGGCCCTGATCGCCGTAGTCGGCATCAATGCCCTGCCAAAGTCCGGTGGCGTGGGGGGCACGGGCCCATTGGCGAGTCCCGCGCCGTCAGTAAGTCCTGCGCCGTCGGCGAGTGCCGCGCCGTCGGCGAGTGCCGCGCCGCCGCCCGCTATCCCGTCGGACAGCCTGTCAACCGTGAACCATGTCGGCCGTTTCGCTCCCGGCACGACCTATACCATCGACGACCCGTGCTGCGTCGGCCCATCGCGGATGACCTTCATGGTGCCTGTCGCCGGTTGGGCCGCGTTCGATCCCGTGTTCGTCGGCAAGAACGTCGCGGGCGGTGGGGATGTCTTTGACCTGTACTTCAGCCCACATCTCGTCGGCAACGTCTACACGGGTGGCTGCCATTGGCTCGGGACCGCTCTGAATCCACCCATCGGACCGACGGTCGATGACCTCGCGACCGCGCTGCTCGCACAGGCCGGACCTGGTGCTTCTCCGCCGATTGCCGTGACGTTCGGCGGTCACCCCGGCAAGAAGGTCGAATTGTCGATACCGCAAGATATCGACGTCACCACGTGCGATTCCAATGGCGTCTTCGGTCGGTGGTTGCCGGCGGACCAATCGAACGAAGCCCAACCGTGGACGTACGGCAACGGGCAGCACAACACGGTCTACATCATCGACGTCGACGGCAAGCGACAGGTCATCGACACGATGTACCTGCCGGGGACGTCGACTGCAGATCGAGCCGAACTCGACCAGATCGTCGCCTCGATCCGCTTCGAATCGTCACCGGCCAGCGCGTCCCCGTCCCCTTGAACTGAGCCTGGCCGGTAGGGCAACGCCGAAGGGGTTCGTTGCTCCTGGTCCAGATCCCGAGCCGCTGGAAGGCCCGTGCACCACGACCTCGTCGAAGGTGCCCGGGCCTTTCCAGTTGTCATCCTGGAGCTGTCCCGTCGATCCCTCGAACCCCGATGGCATCCACGAGAAGGCGGGGACCTCAGCGCGGCTTGGCTGCCTCCAGGCTCGCCGAGCCACGTTGGAACAACGGCCGGGCGCCGTACTTCGAGTTCACCAGCGCGACGCCGCCGATGACGAGGGCCGTCCCGATCAGCAGCCGCAGGTCGACGTGCTCATCCAGCACCAATGCCCCGAGCGCGATGCCGTAGACCGGCAGCAGGTAGGCCACCATCGAGGTCCGGGTCGCGCCCCAGCGGCCGAGCAGCCGGAAGAAGACGAGGTAGGCCAGCCCCGACCCGAGGATCCCCAGCCAGATAACCGCGAAGAGCGCCTCGGGCGTGATCCGCGAGACGACGTCGACCGGGCGCTCGAAGACGAAGGCGAGGACTGTGACCATGGCAAATGCAAAGCCGACCTGGAAGATCGCAGGGATCATCGGTCGCAGGCCATGGATGTTGCGCTTGGCGTACACCGCGCCGCAGGCGTAGGACAGCGTCGATCCAATGAGGGCGATCTCGCCGGCGAGGCTGCCTGACGCGACCTTGGTCGGATCGAATCCGACAAGGATGACGACGCCGATGAAGCCGACGGCAAGGCCGGCCAGTCGGTTGAACGTGATCCGCTCGTCGCGCAGGAAGACTGCCGCAATGAGGATCACGAACAGCGGCACAGCGGCGTTGAGGATCGCGGCCAGGGCGGAGTCGACCGTGAGCTCGGCCCACGTGATCAACGAGAACGGGATCGCGATGTTGACCGCGCCCATGACGATGAGGTGGCCGTAGGTCTTCGGGTCCCGCGGCAGCGCCTCGCGGGCGGCCACGACGACCGTCGCAAGCAGCGCGAACCCGATGCCCAGCCGCAGCGTGATCAGGGTGAACGGCGGCAGACCCGCATCGACCCCGATCTTGATGAACAGGTAGCTGCTGCCCCACATGAAGCCGAGGACGATGAAAAGGAGCCAATCGAGTCGGGTGGAGCGCTGGCCGGTCATCGATTCATCATACCGGCAGTTGGCCTAGCCGGTTCATCCAAGGTTTGCAGATGCATCTCATGCAAATCAGAACACGAGATGCTGTCAGAACGTTGCAGGATTTCCGAGACGTCCTGCCCCGCTACCATGGGAACAGAGGGGCAAGGACCGGAGGGACGATGCGACTCTGGGGCGGACGCTTCAGCGAGAACGGCGACGAACGGGTGGCCGATTTCACCCGCTCGATCGAGATCGACGCCGTCCTCGCCGTCGATGACCTACGGGGCTCGATCGCCCACGTCCGCGGTCTCGGTCGGGCGGGTCTTTTGACCGACGCCGAGGTGAGTGCGCTCGTCGACGGTCTCGAAAGCCTCGCCCGGGACGTCGAAGCCGGCATGATCAACTGGGATCCCGGCCTCGAGGACGTCCACATGAACCTCGAGGCCGCCCTGACCGAGCGGATCGGGCCTGTCGCCGGCAAGCTCCACACTGGCCGGTCTCGCAACGACCAGGTCGCGACGGACCTGCGACTCTGGCTGCGCCGGGCGATCGATCGCCTGGACGCCGCGATCGTCGACATGGAACGGGCCCTGGTCGACCTTGCCGAACGGCACCCGGACGCCGTCCTGCCGGGGACGACCCATATTCAGCCGGCCCAGCCGATCCTCTTCGCTCACCACTTGCTGGCCTATGTCGAGATGCTCGAGCGCGACCGAGGCCGGCTTGGTGACGCGCGGCGGCGGGCAAATCTCAGCCCCCTCGGGTCCGGTGCGCTCGCCGGGGCCGGCTACCCGATCGACCGCGAGGCTGTCGCCGCGGAGCTCGGCTTCGACGGCGTCACCGCGAACTCGCTCGATGCCGTGAGCGATCGCGATTTCGTCGTCGAAACCATCGCCGCCGCGGCGCTCGGGATGGTCCATCTCAGCCGCCTGGCCGAGGAGATCACGTGGTGGTCGAACCCGGCGTTCGGCTTCGTCCGGGTCTCGGACGCGTTCTCGACGGGCAGCTCGATGATGCCGAACAAGCGAAACCCGGACCCAGCCGAGCTGGTTCGCGGCAGGACGGCCGGCGTCATCTCCGCCGTGACCGCCGTCCTCGGGCTGCTCAAGGGCCTGCCGCTCGCCTACCAGCGCGACCTCCAGGAGGACAAGCCGCCGCTGTTCGGCGCGGTGTCGACGTGGGAGGTGTCGCTCGGCGTGATGGCCGGGCTGATCGCGACCCTGACGATCGACGAGCAGCGAATGCGCGAGGCCGCGGCAGAGGGCTACATCACCGCGACCGCCGTCGCCGACGCGCTGGTTCGGCGCGGGGTGCCGTTCCGGGCGGCCCATCACGTCGTCGGGTCGCTCGTCGCGAAGGCCGACCAGGGGCGCCTTGGGCTCGAGGCCATCCCGGATTCGATGATCGGGCAGGCCCTTGCGGCGGCCGATGACGACACGGCAAGGACGCTGGCGGACGATCCGGCCATCGGCGAGGAGCTGCGGAACGCCGCTGCGATCGACGGCGCGCTGGCGAGCTGCGACGTGATCGGTGGGACGGCCCCGAAGCGGGTCGCGGCGGCACTGGCGGCGGCGCGGGCTCGACTCGGGAGCTGAGGCCGGCCACGGAACTCAGCGGCCGCGCGGCTCGCTGATCTCGAACAGGTGCCCGTCCGGGTCGCGGAAGAAGGCGCGGATCTCCCAGTCGTACTCGACCGGTGGCGTCAGGAACTCGGCGCCCCGGGATCGGAGCTGCTCGTACGCCGCCCGACAATCGGGGACGCCGAAGATCATCTCGGCCGAGACCATATTGGGATCCGCCGGCGAGGCGAACGTGACGGTCGGTTTGTCGGCCGTCGGCTCGCCGCCGGTGACGAGCAGGAGCCACTGGCCGAGGAGCTTCATGACGACCGACGTCCCGCCATAGGCCCGTTCCACCGACGCTCCCAGCACCGTCTCGTACCACCGACGCGAAACCTCGGCGTCCGTGACGACGAGCAGGTGTGTCAGCTCGACATCCGGCGTCGGAAATCCTGAAGAACCCGCTGTGTCGGTCACAGCTCGGTTGTCGAGCAGATCGCGATATCGCGGACGAGGTGGGTGTCGGGGGCCCAGGCCTTGGCAAGGATCACGTGGAATGTCGCGTCCGAGCGGCCATGCGGGAGGCGGATCGTCGGCAGCCACTGCGCCGCCAGCACGCCCTCGAACGGCATCGCCGTGTCGACGCCACCGATGTCACCCTGGCCGGCGACCCGGCCCGTCCACAGCGTGACCTCCTCTTTCAGCCCGGACGACACGGTTGCCTCGACCTTCACACGGAGCTCGAGGCGGACCTCCTGAACCTTGGTGACCCCGGTGACGATCGACAGCCGCCCGCCGAAATGACCGCCGATGCACAGCGGCACTGGATCGAGCGCGATCGATGCACGGGCGCCGTCCGATGCCGTATCGGCCGATGGCCACAGCGCGAACTCGCCGACGTCGATGACGCCGGCCTTCAGGAGTCCCATCGGCTGGAGGACGACGATGTCGGTCTCGATCGACGGATCGAAGCCGGGCACGTCGAGCTTGACCTCGAGGCGCCACGTCAGCCGGCTCACAGTGGCCTCGAATGTCGCGGGTCCCAGTGGCGGGATCGGCAGCTCGAGGCGAAAATCGCGCGTGTCGCCGGCGCCGTGGCTGCCCGGTCCCTCGAGCATCACGGGCAGTCGCTGGAGCTCGTGCCGCTCAGTGACCGTTTGTGTCGTCGTCTGGCCATTCGCGCCTTGTGTCGTCCGCTTCCACTGCCACTGCTCCGTGGCGGTGAGGCTGGCGACGATCCCCCGGAACTCGATGGCGTGCTGGAACGTGAGGCGGACCGTACCCGTGGCCAGCTGACCCGGCAGCAGCTCCCCGCGGTCCATGGTGAGCTCGAATTCGACCCCAGCATCGGACCCCACCAGGTGGATCCCAGCCGGTCGCTGCGTTGGAGTCGCGTCGGTCATCGGTGGTTTCCTCTCCGTCGCGTCGGTGTCGCCGACGAGGCCTGATCGGTCGGACGACCGATGACCGACGCCGCCGCAGCTGGGATCTTTGCAGCGCAACCACCGGGCAGCCTGCCCGGCGGAGCAACGGGAGGATCGTAGATGGCGACGTTCATGGACGTCCATTCAGGGTTCATGGGGGTGACCGCCCAGCAGCTCAAGGAAGCGCACGAGCGCGATCTCGCGATCGAGGCCGACGAAGGCGTCCATTTCGCCCACGCCTGGCTCGACCCGGAGATCGGAAAGGTCTTTTGCCTTTCGAGCGGGCCGACCAAAGAGGCCGTCATGCGCATCCACGACCGCGCCGGCCACCCGACAACCGAGGTTTACGAACTACCGATAGAGGTGGCGTGATGCCTCGCCTGGCCGCCCTTCCGCCAGCCGGCTAATCAGCTGATCAGCGCGGTCCGGTCGCGGCCGCCTCGCGCGCGCCGCGAGTAGCCGTGTCGCGCGAGATCGTCGTCACCCACGTGGCAATCTCGGCCCGGCGGGTAACCCCGAGCTTGGCGAGGATGTGCTCGACGTGCGAGCTCGCCGTCTTCGGGGCGATCGAGAGCTCGCCCGCGATCTCGGCATTCGTCATGCCCTCGGCGATAAGCCTCGCGACCTCGAACTCACGGGATGTCAGTGGTCGCCACGGCTCCTGGAACGACCCTCGCCCGCGGCCGACCCGAACGAGGTCGTCGGCCCGCGTCATCAGTGGATCGCTGCCGAGTGCCGCGGCGGTCGAGCGGGCCTCGGCAAGGATCGACGCGGCTTCCGCGAAACGGTTCGAGCGCATGAGACAGTGGGCCAGGTCCAGTCGGGCCCACGACGCTTCCCAGATCCGGCCGCGGTCGTCCCAGCCCCGGACGGCACTCTCGAGGGCGTCGCGGGCAGCCGTGAGCGAGCCAGTCGACAACCGGATGAGCCCGTCGGCGTGGGCGAGGGCGGGATCCGCCACGCTATCCCAGCCGGCGAGGTGGCCGGCGACACGCGCTCGCCAGCGCTCCGCCTCGTCGGGCCGGTTAGCCGCGAGGAACGCCCGGGTTCCTGTGACGACAAACGGAATCAACAGGGCGCGTTCCCCTGTCGTCGAGGCGAGCTCGAGGCCATCCTGACAGCGCTCGATGGCGGCGCTTGCGTCGCGGGACAGCAGATCGACCTCGGCGAGCGCCCAGAGCGGCGTCAGGATGAGGTGGGCTTCGGCGATCCGCCTCCCGGATGCCAGCGACTCGTCGAGCCAGCGTCGGGCCTCCTCTCCTCGACCCCGACCGAGTGCGACCAGCCCGATGACGTCGAGCGACCCGATGACGCCCCGGCGGCAGCCCCGATCGACGAGCTCGTGGCGGGCTCGCTCGTCGG
>DATHGS010000241.1:0-2487 GCA_035490155.1 Candidatus Methylomirabilota bacterium
GACCCGCATGAGCGGCGTCTTGCGGAGCTTCCCGGTCTTCGCGCCGAGCGACGTCAGGACGATGATCGGCCGGCCGCGCAGGTCGTTCGCTTCCTCGCCGTTCGTCGCCTCATACCGATCGACCTGCTTGCGGGCCCAGCCGGCCGTGCTGGGTGCGTACTCTCCTGTCAGGGGCATGCCCCAATCGTGTCACGAAACCGACTGGCCGCGCACCGCCCAGGCTCGGGCAACGAGTCGAATGGAGCCGTCCGGCTCCGGATCCAGGGACGCCCGGAGCCGCTCGCGCAGCGCGTTCCGGGCCGGTTCGGCCAACGAGTCGACGAAGGCCGGGCCGACACCCGTTCCGCCGAGAAACGGTGTCCAGAGATCGCCGAAATCGACGAAGACGGTTTGGATGTCGATCGGCCGCACGTCGACCGCCGACAGCCCGGCAGCCGCGAAGGCGGCGGCCAGCGGCTCCGGCGCGGCAATCCCGAACCTGGCGCCCTCGTCGATCGCCCGCGCCGCGGGGTCGACCATGACGGCCGCGTCCCAGAAACGACGAAGGAGCTGCATTCCCCCCGCGTAGTCCCAGACGTAACTGGCGAGGACGCCGCCTGGACTCAACACGCGTCTCGCCTCCGCCAGCGCTGCGTTCAGATCGGGCACGAAGTTCAGGACCAGCGCTGACGCGACGACATCGACGTCGTCGTCGGCGAGACCCGTCTCCGCGGCCGTGCCAACCTCGAACTTCACCCGCGCGTCGACGACCGTCGTCCGGACGTGGGCGACGAACGACTGGGATGGGTCGACTCCCACCACGGAACTCGGCTCACATCGGGCGAGGATCGCTTCAGTGAGGGCACCGGTCCCGCAGCCGGCGTCGAGCCAGCGGCGACCAGGCGGGATGGCGAGCCAATCGAGGAAGACGGGCACGACGAGGCGGCTCCAGCGACCGATGTAGGACTCGTACGCGCTGCCGCTCGACCATCGATCGGACCCGGGTGCCGTCACGTCTCTCCTCCTAGGGCCAGGGACTGCCTGTCCGGGGCCGAACCCCCAGGCCGTCCCGAACGCTATCCGGCGGTACCCGGGTTGTCCACGCCGGACCGGCGGCTCCCGACGACGTGAGCCGCCGTCCAGCGTCCGTCGCCAACTCGGCGCAGAATCGGGGCGATCATCCCCGCGCAAGGAGCACCAGGATGCCCGTCTGGTTCGGCTACCACATGGTCAGCTACACCTTCCCGGGCGTGTCACAGCGTGGGCTGTTCGACCACGTCGCGACGCTTGCCGGCGCCGTCGAGGAGGCCGGCTTCAGCCTCGTGACGGTCATGGACCACTTCTACCAGATCGTCGGCGTCGGGCCGGAAACCGACCCGATGCTCGAGGCATATTCGACCCTTGGCGCGCTCAGCCAGCGGACCAGCCGGGTCCGACTCGGTGCGCTCGTGACCGGCGTCACATATCGCAACCCGGCCATGCTCGCCAAGACGGTGACGACCCTCGACGTCGTTTCGGGCGGCCGGGCCCTGCTGGGCATTGGAGCGGCCTGGAACGAGGATGAACACCTGGGTTACGGCTTCGACTTTCCTCGTGTCGGCGAGCGCATGGACCGCCTCGACGAGGCGTTGACGATCATCCGGGCGATGTTCAGCGAGGAGCGCCCGACCTTCGACGGCAAGCACTACCGGATCCGCGATGCGTTGAATATCCCGCGGCCGATCCAGCCGGGCGGCCCGAAGATCCTCGTCGGCGGGGGAGGGGAGCAGCGGACGCTCCGGATCGCGGCGAAGCACGCCGACATGACCCACTGGTTCCCACTCGGCTTCGACGTGCTCCGTCGCAAGAACGACCTGCTCGAGCGCTATTGCGAGGAGATCGGCCGGGATCCGGCGACCATCGAGCGGACGATGGCAACACCGGTCCTCGTCGCGCCCACGGTCGAGGCGGCGCGCGCGCTCGTCGAACGCCTGCCGCCCGAGCGTCGGGCCCACGTCCAGGCAGGGACGCCAGAGCAGGTTGCCGACGGGTTGCGACCATATATCGACGCGGGGTTCACCGGGTTCACGTTCAACAACCCGGTTGTCTCGACGCCGGAGGCGATCGCCGCGACGGGCGAGCTCCTCAGGCTCGTTTCCTGACGGCGAAGGACTGGCGGAGGACTCATGGTCGCGGCGACGGTCGACGAGTACCTCGCCGGCGTGCCCGACGACAAGCGCGTCGCGCTCGAACGGCTCCGCGCGCAGATCAAGGCGGCCGTGCCGGACGCAACCGAATCGATCAGCTACGGCCTGCCGACCTTCAAGCTCGATGGCCACTGGTTCGTCGCGTTCGGCGTTGCGAAGGACCACTGCTCGTTCTATGCGGGAGCGGCGCCGCTCGATGCGCTCGCCGCAGAGCTGGCGGGCTACGGATTGTGGAAGGGCACGATCAATTTCCAGGCGGATCGGCCCCTACCGGCGGAGCTCGTAGCGAGACTCATCGAGGTGCGAATCGCGGAGCATCGGG
>DATHGS010000242.1:0-7506 GCA_035490155.1 Candidatus Methylomirabilota bacterium
CTGGTCCGAACCGCGACCGTGCTCGTCATCGCCTGCCCCCACGCCCTCGGCCTGGCCATCCCGCTCGTGATCGCGATTTCGACGTCACTCGGCGCCCGGAACGGGCTCCTCATCAAGGACCGGATGGCCCTCGAGCGAGCAAGGACGCTGAACACCGTGATCTTCGACAAGACCGGAACCCTCACGAAGGGCGAGCCAGTGTTGGTAGATGTCAGCGGCGACCCCGACATCCTCCGGCTGGCGGCCGCGGTCGAGGCCGACTCCGAGCACCCGCTGGCCAGGGCGATCGTCCAAGGCGCCACGGCTCGAGGCCTCTCCGTGCCGACGTCGATTACTTTCGAGCCTCTTCCGGGTCGCGGCGCCCGAGCCCGGGTCGACGGCCATGAGGTGGCGGTCGGCGGTCCGCGCCTCCTCGCTGAGATGTCGCTGGCGCCGCTGCCCGTTGCGGCCGACTGGGATCGCGGGGGCCGGACGGTCCTGCACGTCATCGTGGGCGGCAAGATGGCCGGAGCGATCGCCGTCGAGGACGAGATCAGGCCGGAATCGAAGGAAGCGGTCGATCTCTTGCATGCCCTCGGCGTGCGAGTGGCCATGATCACCGGCGACAGCCTAGCAGTCGCCGACTCTGTGGCTCGTCGGCTGGGGATCGACGAGGTCGCGGCGCAGGTCCTCCCGGCCGACAAGGCTGCTGCCGTGAAGCGCTTCCAGGAGGGCGGCCGCAGGGTGGCCATGGTCGGCGACGGCGTGAACGACGCGCCCGCCCTGGCGACTGCCGATGTCGGCATCGCCATCGGCGCCGGCACGGACGTGGCCATCGAGTCGGCCGGCATCGTACTGGTCCGAAGCGACCCCAGAGATGTGGTCGGCGCCATCGAACTGTCAAGGGCGACCTACCGGAAGATGGTCCAGAACCTGGTCTGGGCCACCGGCTACAACCTCGTGGCGATCCCGGTCGCCGCCGGGGTCCTGGTGCGATGGGGGATCGATCTGCCGATGGCCGTCGGCGCCATCGTCATGAGTGTGTCCACCATCGTGGTGGCCACGAACGCCCAGCTCCTGCGCCGCCTCGAGCTGCGCCATGACCGTCCGATCACAGAGCCCGCGCTGGCCCCGGCCGCTTGAGGCCAGAATGGTCGCAGCACCCAGGTGCGATATCGCTCGGCCGCTATCACTGAGTATCGATATGAAATGGGTCACCCGCGAACACCCGAAGACGGACAGGATCGCCTGTCCCTGGCTGATTCGCAAGTTCATCGATCCGGACGCGGAGATCGTGTACGTGCCCAGGGACGACGTCCTCGCCTACGCTCAGCGTGAAGGCGCGACGAGCTTCGACGCACCCGGCGCCACGTACACCCACCGCGATGGGATGTGTTCGTTCGAGACACTCATCGCGGACTACAAGATCGACGACCCAGCGCTCGGCCTGATGGCCCAGGTCGTGCACGGCGCCGATGTCGCCGAAGACAGTGACGCCACGCCACAGTCCGCCGGTCTTCTGGCGATCGCCGATGGATTCGCTCTTCTGGACATTGACGACCAGCGCCAACTGGTCCTCGAGCTGCCGGTGTACGACGCCCTCTACGCCTGGGCCCAACAGCAGGTGACGACAGGCAGCTGATCGCCGAGATCCATCGGGGCGAAGCCGGCGCGGTCCGCGGTCCGTGACGACCGCCGGCGCCAAATGATTTCCTCAGCCGAACGTGAAGCAATAGGCCTCGGCTCCGGCGCCGAGGAACTCGATCTCGACCAGGTGCTCGCCAATGCGGCCGGGTTGGCGGATGAGCTGATACAAGCGCTGGTCGGCCAGCGAGCCGTTGCCTCCCTCGTCGACGTCGAACCCACGGCTGTCGCCGGGTGCCTTCCCATCGAGGAGCACGCGGAACGGCACCTTCGTCCCGCGCGCCGCCGGTCCCATCACGAGGTTGACATCGCGGGCCTGGAACTGGAACGCGATTCGCGCACCAGTCTCGTTCGACACGGCGGCGTGCTGAGCGAGCGTCCACGGCCCTGACGGCGCCCACTCGTTGAGCCTGAGCCCCGCTGGCACGGGATAAGTGTGCGGCTTGTTGAGCTGGGCCGAGTCGGGCGAGGCGAAGCCGGCGCTCCGGCCATAACCGACGTACGTCTCGGGCGTTCGCAGGGTTTCCCAGTCCGCGGCCACCTCGAAGCCCGTGGTTTCCACCGACACGAGATCCGGATCGACGCCTTCCACGCCAGCTTCGGTCAGAAGCTGCTGAACGACCATCTCGGTCATCGCGTACTCGCCCTCGCCGAAATGGTGGTAGCGGATGCGGCCCTCGGCGTCGGCGATGTAGATCGCCGGCCAGAAGTGATTCGCGAAGGCTTCCCAGACTCCGTAATTGCTGTCGACCGCAATCGGGTAGTCGACGCCGAAGCCGCGCGACCGGGCGACGACGTTGTCGATGTTCTGCTCGAACCCGAACTCCGGGGTATGGACGCCGATCACGGTCAGCCCGAGGTCGCGGTACTTCGCGTCCCAGGCCTTGACGTAGGGCGCGGTGCGCAGCCAGTTGATGCAGGTGTAGGTCCAGAAGTCGACGAGGACGACCCGACCAAGGAGTCCCTCGGGCGTCAGCGGCTCCGAGTTGAGCCAGCCGGTCGCACCGTCGAACGACGGCAGGTGCCCTTCGACCGGAAGGACATCCGCATCACCGGCGATGCGGTGGGCGATCGACCGGAGGAGGCCGGGGCCCCGACCGGGTGTGGGCATCGTTGCCGCGCCGCCTGCGCGATCGGTGCTTCGATCATCGGACATGGCGGACCTCCAGTCGACGAGTCGCTCACTCTTTGCGCGTCCTCGGGGCGCCGAGCCCGGGGATCGGAACGCCTTTCGGAGTTGCTCTGAGAATAGCTCCCGCTCCTGCAAGGTCGAAGGCTCGAATCCTTCCTCGCCGGCATGCGTCGCTTGCCTTGACCACTGCCGTGGTCGAGCGTAGCCTCAGGGGCCCGCCGGGGGCGCTTGGAGGAGGCGCTCGGGAGCCTCGGCGGCCTCGGCCAGACGCGCTGCCCATACTGAAGGCGTGGGCCGACCGGCCGTGTGGTCGAGGGCCCTCGGCGAGCAGATCAATGAGGTTCCCATCATGCGGATCGCGACAATCGTGGGCAGCGCCGCGGTGGCGCTGGCGGTCGCCGTCGTGGTCGCGGACCGCGGGATCGCCCGACTCGGAATCGTCTCCGCCCTCAAGCGATGACCCGCCGGCGTCGGCCGATGGCGCACCGTCAAGCTGCCTCCATGTGGGGTGGTCCCGTTCCGCGCATCGTCGCGGCTGGCATCGTCGTCGGCCTGGTGCTTCTGGCAACGAGGCAGCTGCCCGCAAGTGGCGGTCTTGTCGACTCGCAATCCGGGCGCCCCGCACAATCCGCGATCGGGAACGCCGGCATACCGTCGGACCGCTCGAGTCCGGACCCAACGATGTCAGCGGGTGCGCCAGCGTCGAGCACCGCCCCTCCGTCCTCGACGGCGCCGCCCGCGTCGCCCCAGTCAGCCGGCCGTTTCGGCCTCGGCCTGCTGATCGCAGATCGCGGCAACGGCCGACTCCTCGTGGTCGACAGCGCAAAGCGGATCCTGTGGCAATTCCCGAGGGCCGGCAGCCTTCCGATTGGTCAGCGTTTCTCGGCCGACGATGCTTTCCTCGCGAGTGACGGACGGACAATCGTGGCGAACGACGAGGCGCACCAGGTCATCGACCGCATCGACATCGCCAGCGGCAAGGTGATCTGGCAGTACGGCCACTACGACGCGGTCGGGTCGGCCGTCGGGTTCCTTCACACGCCTGACGATGCCTACCCACTCGCCAACGGCGACATCGTCGTGGCCGACATCCGCAACTGCCGGATCCTCGAGGTCAACCTCGCGAAGCAGATCGTGCGCCATTGGGGCACTTCAGGATCTTGCCGCGGTCAACCCCCGAGCAGCTTCGACAACCCGAACGGTGACACGCCGCTCGCTGACGGCGGATTGCTGATCACCGAGATCGGCGGCTCGCGGGTCGTCCGGCTCGGTCCGACGGGCAAGGTCGTGTTCGACATCCATGTTCCCGTCCGCTACCCGTCGGACGCCCAGCTCGACGCCAAGGGCAACGTGCTCGTCGTCGACTACAGCAGCCCGGGCGCCATCCTCAAGGTCAGTCCGACGGGCCGCGTCCTGTGGCGCTACGGACCATTGACCGGCCCCGGGCGTCTCGACCATCCGAGCCTGGCGATCATGCTGCCCGATGGAACCATCGCCTTGAACGACGATTTTCGGTCGCGGGTGATCGTCATCGATCCGAGGACCAACAGGATCGTCTGGCAGTACGGAACGACGGACCGAGGCGGAAGATCGGCTGGTCGCCTGTTCCTGCCCGACGGGGTCGACCTCATCCCCCTCGGCACGCAGCTGAACTGACAGCGCTGGTTCCCGACGTCGACAGGTCGATTCGGCGCCGTGCGCTACGCCTTTACGCGCTCACCTGACGCCGCCGACATCTCGATGGCGGCGATGACCTCGTGGCGTCGAACGGCGTCGGCGAAGTCAGGCACGGTTCGAGTCCCGTCGTCGATGTCTGCCGCGAACGCGGCATAGGCTCGCCCGACGTTGTAGGCGGGCGCTCCTTCGAGGCTGGCGAGCGCGGGCCACTTCTGTGTCAGCGCCGCAGGGATGGCGAGTTCGGCCGGCTCTTTCCGCCCGCGTGCTCCCGCGACCGTCAGCGGAAAGATCTCGGGATATGCGGCATCAGCGGTGATCCGCAACGTTCCGTCGGTTCCGTTGATTTCCCACAGGAACCCGGTGCCGCCGGCGACTGCCTCGCGGACGTGGACGCTCGCGATGGCTCCGGAGGTGAGCGTGCCGATCACCGCGATCTGATCCGGTGACGTCTTGGTGATCCGCTCGCCGGTCCCTTCGATCGTTATCACCGGCCTGCGAAGAGCCGATACGGCCGACAGGTCGGCGAACTCGCCGAGGACGAAGTTGAGGG
Source organism: Candidatus Methylomirabilota bacterium (assembly GCA_035490155.1). Lineage (GTDB taxonomy): Bacteria > Chloroflexota > Limnocylindria > Limnocylindrales > CSP1-4 > CF-46. Next base: position 4,983 of record DATHGS010000242.1, read on the forward strand.
TGTCGATGCTGTGGCCGACGGCGACGGTGAGGACGTTCGCGCCGTTTGCCTTGTCGAGCATGTATGCGTTCGGCTTGACCACGACGTCACCCGGGATCGACGTCCCGACCATGGTCGTCGACAGGACTTCGCCGACATATCCGTCACGGAGCAGCTCCTGAACGAACTCGACCGCGGGAGCCTGACGGGCCTGCAATCCGACGACGGTGCGCACGCCCTGGTCGGCCGCAAGCGCGGCCATTGCTCGGGCATCGTCCAGGTCGCGGCCGAGTGGCCACTCGCAGTAGACGGCCTTGCCAGCGGCGAGGGCAGAGGTGACGAGCTCACGATGGTGCGGGACCTTGACCGTAACGACGACAAGGTCGATATCGGGTCTCGTCACCAACTGCTCGTGGTCGGAGAAGACCGCGGCGACTCCGAACGCCTCGCCGGCGGCGTCCGCGGCTTCCGCGCTGGTCGCGCTCAGCGCGCGGACCTCGTAGCTCGGCAACGCGAGGAGGGCCGGGATGTGGGCGGTGGCTGCCCAGCCCCAGGCAGGGTTCACACCGATGATGCCGACACCCAGCGTCGATTCAGGCATTGCTCACAGCCGACATCTCACCCCTCCGGAGGTCGCCCTGGCTACATAGTTGCAACCGCAACTATCCTACGCCAACCCGATTGCGCATGCAAGTACTTTCGCGAAGGGATATGGGCCCGCTAGCGGAGGGACGGGTCGGTTCCGCCGCGGAAGAGGGCGACCGCCTCCCAGCAGAAGCGGGCGACGATGGAGCGGTACGGGCGGAATCGATCGCCGAGTGGCCCGAGCTCCTTCGCCGAGGGCGGCGGGTCGAGGTTCCAGGCAAGCCCGTAGCCCTGGCGAACACCGAGGTCGTCGACCGGCCAGACGTCGAGCCTGCGCAGTTCGAACATCAGGTACATCTCGGCGGTCCAGCGGCCGATGCCGCGGACCGTGACGAGGCTGGCGATGATCTCGTCGTCGGGCCTGGCGGACTTGTCGAGATCGACGGTGCCATCGATGACCTTGGCCGACAGGTCACGCAGGGCAAGGAGCTTCTTGCCGGAGAGGCCGGCGGCGCGGAGGGTCTCGTCGGGGACCGCCAGGAGGGCGGCGGGCGTGAAGTTGCCCGGGACGGTGGCGCGGACTCTCGCGTGGATGGCTCGCGCCGCACTGCCGGCGAGCTGCTGAAACACGATCGAGCGGACCAGCGCTCCGAAGTGTCCGTCCGGGTCGCCGGGCCGGTAGCCGATCGGCCCGACGAGTCCGACGAGATGGGCGAGGACGGGGTCTCGTCGGGCCGCCTCCGCGGTGGCGGCAGTCAGCGATCTCCGGCTCATCAGAGCACCAGTTCCTCCTCGCCATCCGTCCGCGCCCCCACAGACACCGGCTCGCCCGCCATCTCACCGACGGCTTCGCCAGGTCTCGTTCGGGTCCGGCGCATGCTGATCTCGACGACGTCGTGGGCGAGGAAGAGCTCGAGTGTCCAGTCGATCGCGACCCGAACGCGGCGATCCCAGCTCGGCAGGCGCAACAGGTAATAGCCCCGCCACAGCAACCAGGCGAGCAGTCCCGAGACCTTGATCCCGAGAACCTCGCCGACGCCCTTGAACCGGCCAAGCGAAACGAGCATTCCCTGCTGACCGTAGTGGAACGGCTTCGGCTGACCACCGTCGAGCACGGCGAGGACGTTGCGTGCGGCGTGGGGGCCCTCGCGCACAGCATGCTGCGCCGTCGCTGGCATCGGCCGGCCCGTCTGCGGATCGAGGATCGACGCGCAATCGCCCAGGGCCCAGACGCGGTCGACGCCGGGGACGGCGAACGTCGCGTCCGGCCGGATCCAGCCGCCCGGATCCGTGGCGCTGCCGAGGCGGGCGACGACCGGATGCGGCGCGTTGCCGACGGTGCTGACGACGGTCGCGGTCGGAATCGCGGTGCCGTCATCGAGCTCGACTCGGTCCGGCTCCACGCGCACGAGTCGGCGCTTCAGGATGAGCCTCACCCCGGCCCCCTCCAGCTTCTTCGTCGCGTATCGACCCAGCCGCTCCCCGAACTCCGAGAGCACGTATTCCCGACTGTGAACGAGGACGACCTCCGGCGGCGGGAGGGCGACGAAGGTCCGCCGAGCAGTGCGAACGAGGTCGGCGAGCTCCGCCGCGACCTCGACGCCGGTCGATCCGCCACCAACGACGACGAACCGCAGGAGGGCCTGCCGCCGGTCGGAGTCCTGCTCGCTGGCGGCCTCCTCCAGCATCGACAGGGCTCGGTTGCGGAGGTAGAACGCGTCACCAAGGCTCCTGACACCCAGCGCGCTGTCGGCCATGCCTGGCACTGCGCCGAAGTCGGTCACGCTCCCGAGCGCAACGACCAGGGCGTCGTAGTCGACCGTGAAACGCGCTCCGCTCTGGCGTCGGCGAACCTGGACGTGACGGCCGACGGGGTCGATGTCCTCGACGTACCCGACCTCGACATCGACGCCCTTGAGCATGCGTCGCAGTGAGACGACCACATGGGTCGTCTCGATGG
>DATHGS010000243.1:0-3852 GCA_035490155.1 Candidatus Methylomirabilota bacterium
CGTCGCCGACCGTATCGAGGGCCGTCGAGCGCCGCTCCCAGGTTCGGACGACGTCGGTGTCGAAGATCGACCGGCGGACGTTGTGGATCTCTAGGTCGCGCTCGAGCCGCCCGGACGTCGAGAGGCGGGCCGGGTCGAGCGCCTCGACCGCAGTGAGGTGGGTCCTGTCGGCGGCCAGTTCCGCGAGGATCGCGTCGCGGGTGCCGTCGCCCAGCTGATCGTCCTCGGTGTGGATCCCCAGGTAGGTCCCGACAATGGGATTGTCGCGGACGATCCGGCGGAAGCGCCTTTCGACCAGGTCGTAAAGCGTCTCGTCGTCTGGGCCGGCGTCCGGCGCCGGCGCCGGGCGGCTGAGGACGACGTCGGCGGAGCGGTCGGTCACTGGTTCTCCATCAGGCGACTTGGGGATCCGTTGCCGTCACGTGACCCGGGTCTGGCCCGCAGCGATCGGAGCCGCCGACGATCGCCCGACCGTCTCGGCCAGAACCGCAGATGCGGCGGCCACGGTGGTCTCGATGTCGGTCGCGGACACGTCGTGGTGCGTCGCCGCCCGGATCTGACCGTGCGCATATTCCTCCACCAGGATGTCTCGCGCACGCAGCGCCGCGATGAACGCGCGCTGATCGCCGGAAACGCGGAACAGGACGAAATTCGTCCGGACGCGGTCGGGATCGAGCGAACCGCCCCCGGGCTGGGCAATACCGCCGGCGCTCGTGATCCCTCTCAGCCCGACGAGGCCCTCGGCGAGTCGACGGGCGTTGGCATGGTCATCGGCCAGCCGGTCGATCATCCCGGTTGGGCCGGGTCGCAGCGCCACCAGCCCGGCCGCTGCGAGGAACCCGGCCTGGCGCATGCCGCCGCCGAGCAGCTTCCGCGCCCGACGCGCCCTCGCGATGACCTCGCGGTCGCCGACGAGCAGCGAACCCACGGGGCAGGCGAGGCCTTTCGAGAGACAGAAGGCGATGGTGTCCGCCGGCGCCGCGAGCTCCCGCGGCGTGACGCCGAGCGCAACTGAGGCGTTGAAGAAGCGGGCGCCATCAACGTGGAGGGGAACGCTGTGGCGATGGGCTATCTCGGCGACGGCGGCAACGTACGAAGGAGGGAGGGGAGAGTTCATCGAGTGGCTGTGGGCATTCTCGATCGCGACCAGGGCCGTCGGCGGCTGGTGGATATCGGTCGCGTCACGGAAGGCGTCCTCGACCTCGCCGAGGTCGAACGTCCCGTCCGGGCGCTCGCGGAGCTGCCGGATCGACGCTCCGACGACGACCGCGTGGCCGGCCGCCTCGTCGTTGACGATGTGCGTCTCGCTGCCGGCGATGATCTCGCCCCCGCGCGGGACATGGGCGACGAGCGCCGCCAGGTTGGCCATCGTCCCCGACGCCACGAACAGCCCAGCCTCCTTGCCGAGCAGCTCCGCGGCTCGATCCTCCAGCTCGTTGACCGACGGGTCCTCGCCCCACACGTCGTCGCCAACCTCGGCGGCCGCCATCGCCCGGCGCATCTCGGCAGTCGGGCGGGTGACGGTGTCGGAACGGAGGTCGATCAGTGCCATGCGGGCGGAGTATAGGGAGCCGCCGCGAAACCCGGCGGGAACCCCGCGGACCGCGAGCCTCGACGTCGCGTGATGAGCCATGACGCTTCTCATCCCCCCCTGCAACCGGCGAGACGGCGGCGGTGTACGGTGATCGAATGGCGGCCTCCGACGACCCAGTCTTCGAGATCGGCCTCACCCGAGTGGGCGGGCAGCCGCCAGACGGCCGGCCGGGGCGACCGAATCGGCCTCCACTGAAAATCATCCTGGCCCTCGTGCTGATGCTCGCGATACCGGCGGTGGCGATTGCCGGCCCGCGGATCGAGTGGCGGCCGATCGACCTGTCGGTCCTCATGCCGACGCCGACTCCCATCGCCTCACCGACGGTCCGACCGACCGAGACGCCTGTCCCGACCGCGACCCCGCTGCCGTCCGTAACGATCGCCACCGGGCCCCTGCCAAGCGACCCGTTGCCCATCGACGCCGCCGGTTTCCGCCTCATCGACCCGTCGCGCGGGACCCTCGGTCCGATTGCCGATGTCCGGCTCGACAACGACGCGGTCTTCCGCGAGGTCGGCGGAGACGGCTGGTGGTGCGTCTGCTTCGGACACCAGCCGCTGGAACGCTCCGAGTCCGTCGACGTGACCGTGCGCCATTTTGACGTGAACCTGGGCGAGATCGAGAGGTTCGAGATCGCCACGTACAAATCCGTGGCGCCGCTGACCGGGCAGGATTTCGGCACCCGGTTCGACCTCGAGCGATCGGCCGATGGCCGGATCGCCTACCTCGCCGTCGGCGAGCGGGACCTCGAGCGCTGGACGATCCGCGTGGATGCGATCGATATGGCGGAGGGCCGTCTCCTCGGCAGCACCAAGCTGGCGACGATTCGGCTGCCGGCCCAGCCGCAGCCCTCACCCTCGCTGAATGGAGATTCGCCGATCGATTCCTACCTGGACGGGCCGACGATGCGCCTCGCGCCGGACGGCCGGCAGCTCCTCGTCGTAGCCTCTATCAATCCCAATACGGAGAGCGGCCAGCCCGCACGCTACGCCTGGTTCGCTGACGTTGCCGGCGGTTCATCGACCCAGCCCTTCGGCGACACCCGGCCCGGCCCAGCGGCTCTTGTCGACCGGCTCGGGTCGTGCGGCATGATGACCTGGCTGGGGCCCGTCGAGCTGCTGATGACCTGCTGGGATGCGTTCGGCGTGTCGAGCCGCCCGAAGATCAGCACGAGCGCGTTCGATCTGGCGGGTCGCCAGACCGGCGGGGCCTCGTTCGAGCTCAGCGAAGGGGCGCAGTATGCTGCGCCGCTGATCGACAAGGCGAACCGGCTCGTCTATTTCTGGGAACCTGACACCCACACCCTTCACAGGCTCGACCTGCAACGCGGCGGCTCCGATCAGCTCGTCGTGGACCCCGCCACCACGGACACATCCACCCTCGTCCAGGACGCCGGGCCTGGTCGGGCGCAGCCCCCGGTCTGGGCGACTGGCTCCTCCGATTTCCCGTCGTATTCGTGGCCCCAGCTCATCGGCGAACCCGGCGGAACCCGTGTCTATGCGCTCGGCCTGGCCACCCCGGGAACTGCCATCGCCAGCCGGGATTGGCGCTTCGGCAGCAGCGGCGTCTGGGTCTTCGACACCGCCGCATTTGCCCTGGCCGACCACTGGCCGGCCGCGGCGGCCTACACGTCGATCGCCCTCTCGCCCGACGGCCGCTGGCTGACGGCCGCCGGCCAGTCTGGTATCGACGTCGCCGGCAATCCATCAGGCTGGGGATCGTCCGTTTCGATCCACGATACCGTCGACGGGCGCCTCTCCCTCCAGCTCGGACAGTTGGGCGAAATCAACGTGCTCACGATGCCCTGAGCCACCCCTCCGCGCGAGCTCATTTCGAGGCGACAACCTCGACGGCAGGTGCTATCCTCCGCACTCGCTGCAACGGACCCGTGGTGTAGCGGCCCAACATGCCAGCCTGTCACGCTGGAGATCGCCGGTTCGAATCCGGTCGGGTCCGCCATCGACGCATTTGCCTAACGCCCCGTCCGCCCGCCCGGACGGGGCGTTCTTCGTACGTGCCGGGCGTGTACGGCTGTCGCGCCTGGACGACGCTGGCAGCGTTGCCGGCTGCGCTGCTCGCTCACGGGCGTTTGAGCCCACTCGCTCCGCTGCTCCCCGGCGCCTTGCCAGCCTCGCCCAGCCGCGACGAACGCAGTCACGGCTGCGCTGCTCGCTCACGGGCGTTTGAGCCCGCTCGCTCCGCTGCTCCCCGGCGCCTTGCCAGCCTCGCCCAGCCGCGACGAACGCAGTCACGACTGCGCT
>DATHGS010000244.1:0-2982 GCA_035490155.1 Candidatus Methylomirabilota bacterium
CCCTCGTCACCTGGCACGAGCCCCGACGGTCCTCTGGCGAACACGGCGACGCCGTCCAGATGACGACGATCTGGGACGACCTCGTGGCCGCTCACGTCGATCTCGCGCTCGCCGGCCACAACCACGACTACGAGCGCTTCCCGGCACTCGATGCCGACGGCAACCCGGACCCGTCAGGCGTGCAGGAGATCGTGGCTGGAACCGGTGGCAAGAACCACTACCCGTTCTCCGCTCCACCGATCGCTGGCGAGATCCGCGACGCGACGGCCTACGGCATCCTCAAGCTGACGCTCCATCCGTCCAGCTACGACTGGCAATTCCTGCCGGCTCCCGGCTACTCCTTCACCGACGCGGGCTCGCTGCCCTGCCGCTGACCCGTCGAAGTCTGCGAAGATCGCGGACGTGACGTGGTTGTGCCGGAGTCTGACGGGATGACGCGACGCGGGCTCGTGCTGTTCGGCCTGATGTCGGTCCTCTGGGGCATCCCCTACCTGTTCATTCGGGTCGCCGTCGCCGAGATCACGCCGGCGGCGCTCGTGCTGGCGCGGACGGCGCTTGCCGCGGCGATCCTGCTGCCGATCGCGCTCGCCCGCGTCGACCTCCGGCCTGTGCTGGCGCGCTGGCGATGGGTCGTCGCCTTCGCCGCGATCGAGATCGCGATCCCGTGGGTTGCGCTGGGATCGGCTGAGCAGCATCTGTCGAGCTCGCTCACGGGCCTGCTGATCGCTGGCGTCCCGCTGGTCGGTACCACCCTGGCGCTGGCGACCGGTGGCGCGGACCGGCTCGGCCGGACTGGCCTGGTGGGACTGCTGATCGGGCTGGTCGGGGTCGCCGCCATCGTCGGCGGCGACTATGCGACGTCGGATCCGACGGCCCTGCTCCAGGTCGCCGTCGTGGTGGTCTGCTATGCGGTGGGACCGGCAATCCTGGCCCGCCGCCTCGGCGGGCTGCCGACGGTCGGTGTCATGGCGCTGTCGCTCACGCTCTGCGCACTGGTCTACATTCCGATCGCGGCCGTCCAGCTGCCGACCGTCGTGCCGTCGACAGACGTCCTCGCCTCGATCGTGATCCTGGCGGTCGTCTGCACCGCCGCGGCGTTCCTCGTGTTCGGTGGGCTCATCGACGAGATCGGCCCCGTCCGCGCCACCGTCATCACGTACATCAACCCGGCTGTGGCCGCCGTTCTCGGCGTGTTCGTCCTGAACGAGACGTTCAGCGTCGCGATGGGAATCGGCTTCGCGCTCGTGATCCTTGGCTCGACGCTGGCGACGCGACGCCCGGATCAGGTCGTCGAGGGATCACGCCTGGCCACCGCGGAGCGGGCGCCGGGCTGAGAGTTCGCTCCGGGCGAACCGGCGCTCAGCCGGGAAGCTTGGCGGCCAGCACGTCAATCTGGCCGATGTCGGGCGGTGCGGCGAAGAGATCCGACGCCTGGGCCATCAGTGCCTCAGCGACGCGTCCCTGGAGGTGAGCCTGGCGTCCTGCATCGGACGGAAAGACGTCGAAGATGCCGTAGCTCCGCGGGCCCATCTTGATCGCGAACCAGGCGGTCGTATCGGGCTCATCGTTGACGAGGGCGAGCCCACCCTCGAGGAATTGCTCGACGGCTGCCACCTTGTCCGGCTTCGCTTCCAGGCGGACGAGCAGTCCAACGGTCACCATATCGAAGCTCCTTCCGGATCGGCCGCCCGTGGGACTGTGCAGATCAGACGTGGACGACCGACTGCCCACAGTCTGCGCCTATCGCCAAGGGCGGTTGCATGGTGCCCTCGACATCGAGTTGGAAGGACGCCCGTCCAGCCGCGCTCCGGCGCCGCCGCCGTGTCCGAGCGACGATTTCGGGCGGTTACGATTTGGCACGTTCTAGCGGATGAGATCGCGAAAGGTGGCGAAGCCGTGAGACCCTCACCAGGCGCGGAGCCGACCCGCGCCGCCCTCCGCGTCGACCCGAAATACGCCCCGATTCTCGTATCGACGGTCATGGCGGTCGTGATGTCGTTCACGATGTCGCTGTTCCAGACCGTCATGCGCGTCGGCCTGGTACCCGGAATGGTGACCGCCTGGCTGACCTCGTTCGCGATCGGCCTGATCGTCGCGATCCCGACCGCGATCGTGGCGGCCCCACGTGCTCAGCGTCTGGTCCGCCACCTCACGAGCAGCCCCGACCAACCGAAGGGCGGCTGAGATCTGTTCAGGTGATAAGGAGGCCCGTTGACCGGGCCTCCCCTGCCAGCATCTCGGGTGCTAGTTCGTCCTCGTCGTCACCGTGAAGTTGTCGAAATGGGCGTTGACGCCTTGACCGAACCGGCGCTCAGACAATGGGATCGAAACGCTCTTCGCGCAGACCTCCGCGTAGCCGGGCTCGCACCACTGGAACGGGAACGCGTCAAGAAGGCTGAACGTGCCGTGGCCGATCGAGAACGAGTTGAGCTTCGTCCTGAGGTCCTCGCCGCCGCCGAGCGACGGGTAGATGCCGGTGTACTTGTAACCCTGCCGGTCCAGCGGGATCCCGACGTTCTTCACCTTGGCGACCGAAACGCCGTCGAGGAAGTATTCGACGTTCGAGATGGCCGGTGCGGTCCCCCGCGTATAGGTGATGCCGACGTGGTGCGTCACGTTCGCGTCCGCGTGGACCTCGACGATGATCTGCGTGTACATCTTGTCGGGGCCGACCCAGTCGGGCGATAAAGGGTCGGCCGTATTTTGCGTAACGGACGACGGCAGCCGCTCGATCAGCGCGAACGCCCGATCACCCGATATGAACCAGTCGAACAGCTGGCCGGTCTCGAAGCTGACCATGTTCATAACGGCGCCGGCCTGCTGGCCCTGGAGGACCGTCGCCTCGTACGGGGCGCCGTCCGGATACGTCCCGTGGACCACGTGATGCCGGTCCGTACCGGGCGTCTGCGCGGCGATATCGGACGAGAAGGTCAGGGAACCGTTCGTCGGGACCGGGAATGGCGGCGCGCTGCTGATGGCGAT
>DATHGS010000245.1:0-4291 GCA_035490155.1 Candidatus Methylomirabilota bacterium
CCTTGACCGATTCGACAACGCCGAACGTGGCGTGCTGGTCGAGCTTCCGGCCTGCATCCGGCAGTTCCACGAAGACGATGTCGCCCAGCTGGCTTGCCGCGTACTCCGTGATCCCCACGGTCGCCTCGTCACCGGCGACCCGGACCCACTCGTGATCCTTGGTGTAGCGCAGATCCGTCGGAACCATCGGCGGCTCTTCCTCCTGTGTTGCCGACACCAGGGGTGGCGGCCGGGTTCGAAACGGTCAGGTGTGGGGCGCCGGGCGACGACGTGAGTCGCGGGCTCCCCGACGGACCAACGAGCGGGCCTCCGAGGACCGACGCGACGCTCCGCTAGCCATCGGTCCGGGGTCTGCGGTAGAACGGCAGGTCCACGACCTTGGCCGGGACCCGTTGCTCGCGGATCTCCACGTCGAGGATCGTACCCGACTCCGCATCGGCGGGCCCGACGTAGGCCATCGCGATCGCCCGACCCAGGGACGGCGAGTGGGTCCCGCTCGTGACCTCGCCGGTCCGGCGTGCATCGCGATAGACGGGATACCCGTGGCGGGCAATGCCGCGGCCCTCCATGACGAGGCCGACCAGCTTTCGGGCGGGTCCCTCGCGGGCGACCTTCTCGAGGGCGGTCCGCCCGACGAAATCGCCCGGCTTGTCGAGCTTGACGACGCGGCCCAGGCCCGCTTCGTACGGATTCGTCGATCGATCGAGATCGTTGCCGTAGAGCGGCATGCCCGCTTCGAGACGAAGCGTGTCCCGCGCGCCGAGCCCGACCGGAGCGAGCCCGTGAGGCTCTCCGGCGGCAGTCAGCGCATCCCAGAGCTCCAGCGCCCGGGCGTTGTCGACGAAGATCTCGAAACCGTCCTCGCCGGTGTAGCCGGTCCGCGCGACGAGCGCCGGTATGCCCGCGACGTGACCCTCGCCGATCGCGTAGTAGCGCAATGCCCCGAGATCCACATCCGTGAGCGGGCCGACGATCTCGACCGACCGCGGACCCTGGACGGCGCACAGGGCCATGGCCAGCGAGCGATCGTCCAGCACGGCCTTGAAACCGGCGAGGCGCTCGACGAGGGCGTCGCTGACGATGGGGGCGTTCGACGCGTTGGCGACCACGAGGAACCGCTCCTCGGCGAGCCGGTAGACGATGAGGTCGTCGATGATCCCGCCGTTCTCGGCGCAGATCATCGAGTACTGGGCCCGGCCGATGGCAAGGGCCGGCGGATTGCTGACCAGCGCGGCGGCGAGAGCCGCCCCGGCCTGCGGGCCCTCGACGAACAGCTCGCCCATGTGCGACAGGTCGAACAGGCCGGCTCGTTCACGGACCGCCCGGTGCTCCTCGAGGATCCCGCTGTACTGGACCGGCATGAGCCAGCCACCGAATTCGATCAGCCGCGCCCCGAGCGCGACATGCCGGTCATGAAGCGGCGTCTCGTGATACGTCGCCTCGGCCTGCTCGGTCACGTCATGCTCAGCGCGGTGCCGTCGCCCGCTGGGCGGCGTCCGCGCTCGACGGCTCGGCCTCAGCCGACGCGGAACGGGCGCCGGCGGCCGACGCCAGCTCCGCGCGGGCACGCAGGACGAGCGCCCGCTCGGTGTCGAACGTCAGCAGGTGGGCCGCGTCGTCGAAGCTGACCCAGCGGACCTCCTCGAACTCGTGGTCGTGGCGGGCGAGGTCGCCGCCGGTCGGCACCATGAAGAAGTAGTGGACAGTCTTGTGAATCCGGGTGCCACGCTGGATGAAGGTGTAGTCGATCGAATCGAGGGGTCCGGTGATGCGAACCTCGAGACCGGTCTCCTCGGCGACCTCGCGGAGGGCGGTCTGCTCGCGGGTTTCCCCGGGGTTTGGCGTCCCCTTCGGAAGAGTCCAGGTCACGATGTCACGATCTCGCCGGCGTGACCCGACGACGAGATAAGGGACATCACGCTCGAACCGAACGACGATCCCGCCGGCGGATGTGGCGGTCGTGTTCCTCAGCCGCGCCACGGCGCCATGGCGGCGCTCGACCGGCGATCCGTTCCGGCGCGGCCGGACCGCGCCCAGTGCATCGCGACCAGCGGCCGCGGCCGACCATCCGTCGGGCGACCCGGGCGGGCGGCTCGAAACGCACGCCAGCTCCCGCGAAGACGGGCGAGAACGCTACCGGACGGCCGGTAGAGCACGGTCGGGCGGGTCGTCGCCGCCTGGAACGTGCCCGCGGCCCGAAGGCCGAGCCGTCGCTCGCGCGCCCGTGACGACGGGTGGACAAAGCGGGCTGCCTGACGGGCCGCGTACTTCGCGGCGATGCTGTGCTCCATGGGCCCCCATGGTAGCGCGTCAAACGGCCGATGCAAGTGACGATCTGAGGCTCTCGGCAGCCTCCGGTGTCAGGGCGCCACGGGCCTCGGCCAGGGCGATCTCCCGCTCGGCAGCCGCCGCGTACAACGGCACCACGTCCGGGGCGTGGCGACGGAGGGCGGCGAGGTGGGCATCGAGCGTGCCTCGATCCCCACGGGTCATCGGACCGGTGAGGGCCGCCCGGATGCCGAGCGCCCTGGCGTTGCCAAGCGTCTGCTCGATCAGCGGGCCGTAGATCGCCAGGGCGCCGGCCTCGTCGAGCCCGGCCACGCGACCGAGCTCGGCGATCGCGTCGAGCAGGGCGACGAAACCGCCCGCCGCGAGGACCGCGGCCGCGTGATACGCCGCCTTCGACCCGGGTGCGAGTCGGACCGCCTGGCCGCCGACCGCCTCCGCCATCCGGGCGAGGAGTGCCGCGAGCTGATCGTCACCCTCGATCGCGATCGTCGCCCCGTGGAGCGCCGCGACGGCGCGCTCCAAGTCGGCAAACGCAACGAGCGGATGGAACGCCCCGATCTGGGTGCCCGCTGCCATCGCCGGTTGGAGGACATCGGCTTCCAGCAGGCCACTCGTGTGGACCATCGCCTGGCCGCTGTACATCCGGAGACCCGCCGCCACGTCGGCGATCGCGTCGTCCGGGACGGCGACGATGATCAGCTCGACCTCTTCGACGAGCGCGGTCGCCTCCGCGAACGGGCGGGCGCCCTCGACGAGCGAGCGGAACCGCTCGCGCCGGGCCGGATCCCGGCTGGCGACCGCGTGAACCGGCCACCCGCCGCGGGTAAGTGCGACCCCGAGGGCGGTCCCGACGGCGCCGGCCCCGACGATGCCGATGACCGGCGGTTCGTCGGGCTCGCTCGTGACGTGGGGATGGGCGTGGCCGGGAGCCTCCGGATCGGCGTCGTGGGGCTCACCGCCGGCCCCATGTTCGTTGCCGTCGTCGTCGTGACGATGGCCACCGGGCGGGACCGGGTCGAGGTCGATCCCCGCCTCCTCGATCGCCGCGAGCGTCTCCGACCGGTCCGGTTCCGAGGCCCGCTCGCGAGGCCCGAATCCGTCCCAGGCCTTCATTGCCCGGCGACCCGGATCGAACCCGTCTGGGGGTACTCTTCCACCCGACGAGTGTACCGACAGCAGCGACGGAGGACGCGTGCCGATCCCGGATCCGTTCGACGCCCGGAGGAGCCTTGGGGCGGGCCTCCCGGACTATGTCGCCCTTGCCGCGATCGGCGACCGGATCGATCTGAGCCGCGCCCCCGTCACCCTCAAGATCCTGCTCGAGAACGTCCTCCGCCATGCCGGCGGCGGGATCGTCCAGCCGGCAGACGTGGAGACACTGGCATCGTGGCGACCGGGCATCGCGGCCGAGGCCGAGGTGCCGTTCATGCCGGCTCGGGTCGTCCTCCAGGACTTCACCGGTGTGCCCGCGGTCGTCGACCTGGCGGTCATGCGCGACGCGATGGCGGACCTCGGAGGGGACCCGGCCAAGGTGAACCCGCTCGTCCCGGCGGATCTGGTCATCGATCACTCCGTCCAGGTCGACCAGTTCGGCACGCCGGCTGCGTTCGCCTTCAACGTCGAGCGCGAGTACGAGCGCAATGGCGAGCGCTACCAGCTCCTGCGCTGGGCCCAGACGGCGTTTCGTGACCTGCGGGTCGTGCCGCCCGGAACCGGCATCGTCCACCAGGTGAACCTCGAGTACCTGGCGACGGTAGTTACGGACGCACCGGCCGTTGGCGGCGACGACCGGATCGCCTACCCGGACACGCTCGTCGGAACGGACTCGCACACGACGATGATCAACGCCCTCGGCGTCCTCGGCTACGGGGTCGGCGGGATCGAGGCCGAGGCGGTGCTCCTCGGCCAACCGCTCTACCAGCCGATGCCGCGGATCGTCGGCGTCCGACTGCACGGCACGCTGCCGCGCGGGTCGACGGCCACGGACCTCGTCCTCGTCGTC
>DATHGS010000246.1:0-5455 GCA_035490155.1 Candidatus Methylomirabilota bacterium
CGTGATTCTCTTTGCGGCCTTCCTCCGCCGTCCGATGCGACGCGAGCGGGCTGCGGCAGGGGCAGATCCGGCGGGCGAATCAGTGGCGGTCTGGTCTGCCATGTCGACGCTGTCATCGCGCGGCAGCAATCCCGCTGCTGCGCCCGGCGCGGTCGGTGGTACCGCCCGGTCGGACGATGAGGCGAGCAACCCAGATGATTCGAATCTTCCCCGGTGGCTGCGCCCGACCCTTCACGAGCAGCGCCAATCGCGCGATCGGGGGACGGTGGCGGCCGCCCGCCAGCCGGCTCGGTTTGGAGCGGCACCGAAAACCGGCGTGGAGCGGCGGACGATCGGCTATCGGCTTGTCCGCGTGTCGGACGCCCCCGACGACATCAGGTCCAAGGAAGTCGGACGCGTCGACCGGGGCGACGAGGTCGAGGTCATCGCCGAACACGAGAGCTTCCTCCGGGTCAGGACACCGGACGGGCTGGAGGGCTGGGTGCCACGAGTCGTCATCGTCGGATGACAGCCGCCACCAGCCAGACGGCGCCGACCTAGTCGCGCGGCCGCTTCGTCCGAGCGGCGATTCGCTCCAGCGCACCCTCCCAGCCTGCGTCGAAGGCCTTGCCCGGCTCGTCGAGATCGATGGAGACCGGCGCGTGGTCGGACGGGATCGGTGGCCCTTTTCGCGCCTCGCGGTCGATCTCCGCAGCGACGACACGCTCGGCCACGGGCCGAGTCACGAGGAGGTGATCGATCCGCATGCCGAGGTTCTTGTGGAAGTTGCCGGCCCGGTAGTCCCACCAGCTGAACCGACCGTGCGCCGTCTCGCGCAATCGATAGCCATCGACCAGCCCCCAGTCGAGCAGGTGCCGGAATGCGGCCCGTTCCGGCTCTGACACGTGGGTCCCGCCGTGAACGGCCCGCGCATCCCAGACGTCGTCGTCGGTCGGGGCGACGTTGAAGTCGCCACCGATGATCAGCGGCTCGGCGGGGTCGGCCGATTCCGAGAGCCAGAGGGACAGCCGCTCGAACCAGGCCAGCTTGCCGGCGAAGAACGGGCTGCCGACGACGCGTCCGTTGGGGGCATAGAGCGACACCATCCGGATGCCGTCCACGCGGGCACTGACCATTCGCGCCTCGTCGAACGGGTTGAAGTCCTCCTCGCTGAAGTCCTTCGCGGCACCGGGTCCGCTGTCGCGCACCGGGCCGTCGCCGAAGTTCGTGACGACGTCCTCGATCCCGAGCCCCTGGCGGGCCACGATCCCGACGCCGTTCCAGCGCCCTTCGCCGTGATGGAGGAGCTCGTAGCCGGCCATCGCGAACGTCATGACGGGGGCATCCGCATCGGTCAGCTTCGTCTCCTGGATGAGCAGGACGTCTGGCGCGGCACGCGCCAGCCACTGCTCGACCTTCTCCTGGCGAGCCTTGAGCGAGTTGACATTCCACGTCGCGATCCGCATCGGCTGCCTCGGCCCTAGAAACGCCGGCCGCGCTGGCGATCGAGGTCGAAGGCGGCCGTATCGGCGATCGCCATGACGGCCATCGTCCCGGCCTGGACCGGGTCTGAGACGACCAGATCGACGTGCTCGGTGATCGAGCCGACCATGTTGAGCGAGATGATCCGGATCCCCAGGGCGCGGATCTCGTCGGCGGCCGTACTGATATCCCCACCCATGATCGAGCCGGCAAGCACGAGGAGGCGGGCGCGAGGCAGGTCGGCGACCGCCCGGACGGCTGCGGCGATCTCGGCCTCGCCGACGAGCGCGATCGTGTCGACACTGATCCGCTCCCCGCGGAGGTTGTGCCGGTCCGCCTCGCTCACGGCGCCCAGGGCCACTTGGGCGACCTGCGCGCCACCGCCGATGACGATGATCCGCTTGCCGAAGATCCGCTCCAGGGCTCGCGTCAGGCGAACGGTCGTGACATCGTCGAGAGCCCCGAGGACGGCGACGAGCATCTCCTCCGTCAGTCCTTCGACCTCGAGCTCGACCTCGGCGATGGGCTCCTTGACGGCCGTGCTCGCGGGGATCCGGCGAACCGTCGCCATCGTCCGCAGGCGCCCGCCCGCTCCGGCGATGGCAGCGGCGATCGAGGCCATCGCGTTCGGTCCGTCGACGTGGTCGAGGCGGATGGCGACCGTCGTCGCGTCCGCGGTGGTCCGTTTGGGCATCGGCGAGGGGAGGGGATCAGCGCGTCGTGATGTCGGCGATCGACATCCGGCCGGGATCCATTCCGCCCTCGGCGTCGTGCGCCTCGTACGACAGGCCGAGTGCGTCGAAGGCGGCGCGCGTCGCGTCGGCATCGCTCGTCTCGAGCATCAGCTCGCCGTTCGTGTCCTCGGCGATGCCGACGATCCCGGCAATGTTCACGCCGCGGTCGCCGAGCGCCGCGGCCATCCGGGCAAGCGCCCCCGGCCGATCGTCGAGCTTGACCGTGAACCAGACCGTCACGCGGACACCTCCTGTCGGGTCCGATGGTACCCGGCGACGCGCCGGATCGAGATGCGCCGACGCCGGATACGCCGAGGGAGCCGCGCGACGGGTACCCTGCCGGCATGGCTCCCTCGCCCGCGCCGACCGGCCTGCAGGTCCAGATCTTCGGTCTCGAGAGCGACCAGGCGACGCGCGCTGCGATTCGCTTCTTCAAGGAGCGGCGGATCACGATCCATCTCGTCGACCTTCGTCGCAAGCCGATCGCCGCGGGCGAGCTGCGCCGGTTCGTCGAGCGGCTGGGTGCGTCCGCCCTGGCCGACCGGGAGGGCAAAGCGTGGCGCGAAGCCGGGCTCGGCTACCTGAAGATGACCGACACCGAGCTGGCGGAGCGGCTCCTCGCCGACACCCGCCTGCTCCGCCTGCCACTCGTCCGATTCGGTAACGCCGTCAGCGCCGGTCGGGCGGAAGCGACCTGGAAGGACTGGCTCAGCGCCCGCGCCTGAGCCCGACGACGAGGAAGGCGACACCGACGGCCGCGGCGAGGAGCCCGAGCACGATCCAGAGCGGATCGCCGACCATGAAGCTGCTGCCGCGCAGGAAGCCGGTGCCCTGACCGACCCAGACGAGGCCTGTCGCAATGATGATGACACCGCCGATCGTCCGGGTTCGATGCATGCGACCTCCTGTCCTGCCATCCTAGCCGGGTGACCGACGATGCAGCGAGTCGACCCGGAAGGACACGCCCGACGGCCGAGTCCGACGCCGGCCAGAGCGCCGGATCGGACCGAACGGCCGGCTCGCCAGGCGAGACCTCCGACGATCCGCCAGAACGCCACAGCGGCCGGATCGTCATGCGCCACGACGCTGCCAAGAGGCTGAGGAAGCCGAACGCGACCGCCGACGAGAAATTCCTCGAGCGCCCCCCGGCGACACGACCCGACTTCGTCGACAGTGACCCGTGGCGGGCGCTCCGGATCCTGGCGGAGTTCGTCGAGGGCTTCGACGCCCTTGCCGCAGTCGGGCCTGCGGTCACGATCTTCGGCTCCGCTCGCGCAGCGGCCGGCACGCCGATGTACGAGCTCGCTCGCGACATCGCCCACAAGCTGGCCGCCTCGGGCTTCGCGATCATCACCGGCGGTGGGCCAGGAGTGATGGAGGCGGCCAATCGAGGGTGTCGCGAGGGCGGCGGCCTGTCGGTCGGCTGCAACATCGAGCTGCCCCACGAGCAGGGCCTCAACCAGTACGTCGATCTCGGGATCGAATTCCGCTACTTCTTCGCCCGCAAAACGATGTTCGTGAAGTACGCCGACGCCTTCGTCATCATGCCGGGTGGCTTCGGGACGCTCGACGAGCTGTTCGAGTCCCTGACCCTGATCCAGACGGGCAAGGTCCGCGATTTTCCGGTGGTCCTCGTGGGGCGCGACTACTGGCAGGGCCTGATCGACTGGATGCGGGCGGTCCAGCTGCCGGCGGGGGCAATCGCCGAGAAGGATCTGGACCTGCTCAAGCTGACCGACGATCCGGACGAGGTTGTCGGGATCGTCCGCGCGTATGCGGCTCGCTCGCACGACGACATCCCCGCCGAGAGCGAGCTCCGCTAGCGGCGCGTCGTCGCCCACTGGGGGCGCAGGTGTCGGGGCCCTACCGCGGAAACGCGACCTCGATCCGGCCGTCCACGATCCGGACGGGGTAATAGCGGAGGCGCCGGACGCGGGTCAGCCGGCGAGCCTCGGCCTTGAGGCCCGGCGGATCGACCTTCGGGTCGCCGCCCGCGGGAGACCACGTCGGGTGGTAGGTGCCGTCGGCATCGAGACCGCCGGTGGTCGGCATCTGGACCGTCTCACCACTGCATAGGTCGAACCGACCCTCGTGGAGCGGGCACTTGACGACGCAGCCTTCGAGCGAGCCGATCGACAGCGGCGCCGACATGTGCGGACAGCGGTCGTCGACGGCGACGATCCCGTCGGGCGTGCTGGCCAGGAGGATGTCGACGTCGCCACGCGTCACCCGCCGCATCGACCCGGGCGGGAGGTCGGCTGCGTCGATGGTGCCGACAAACGAGGCACGATCAGTGCCGGGGGCGACGAGCTCTGGGGGAAAGGCTGCGGGTCGCTGATCCATCGGGATCATCGTAGCCCGAGAACGACAACGGCCCCGGCTCGGGGTCCGAGCGGGGCCGTTGGCGAGAGGAGGGACGAGGTCAGTCGGCGGCGGGAAGCGCCGGCCGGCGGCCGTCGGTGTTGGCAGCCGCAGCCGCCTGTGCGGGGGTGGACTGGCGAAGCTTGAGCTCCTGCATCGCCGCGGCGGCCAGGGCGGCGACGATCGCCGCTCCGACGCCGATAATGAACGTCGAGGCGACACCGAGGCTGAAGGCCTCGTGGATGCCTGCGACGATCTGCGGCACGACTGGCGCAAGCGCCGGCTGTGCGGCCGCGATCGACTGGCCAAGGTCACCCGTTCCGGTGAGCTGGTTGAAGTCGAGCGCCCCGCTGTTCATGGCCTGGGTGAAGCCGTTGACCACAGCTGCCGGTACCCCGGAAGCTGTCATCTGCGGGGCCAGCTGCTCCTGGAAGGAGCTCGCGAACAGTGTTCCGACGATGGCCAGGGCGACGGTCCCGCCGATCTGGCGGAAGAACGTGAGGTTGGACGTCGCGACGCCGAGCATGTTGAACGGCACGGCGTTCTGGACGATCAGGGTGAAGACCGCGAACGTCGGGCCGACGCCGAGGCCGGCGATGAACATCCAGAGCCAGACGATCCCCACCGGCGTCTCGGCTCGGAGCTGGGTCATCAGCAGTGTCGAGATCGCCATCAGGACGATGGCGCCCACGGTCAGCCACTTGTAGCGACCGGTCCGGGCCACGATCAGGCCGGACGCAATCGAGCTGAAGATCAGCCCGACCATCAGCGGCAGGGCGGCGAGGCCGGAGTTGGTTGGCGAGTAGCCCTGGACGATCTGGAACCAGCGCGGCAGGAAGATGATCGCCCCGAAGAAGGCGAACGCGGCGAAGAACGTGGCCACCATCGATGCCGCGTAT
>DATHGS010000247.1:0-13487 GCA_035490155.1 Candidatus Methylomirabilota bacterium
GGCGTTGCCGACGCCGGCGATGAAGGCCTGATTCTTGAGCAGGTTCTTGAGCTCGCCGGGGTGGCGTCGGATGCGCTGTCGCCAGACGTCCAGGGTCAGCCCGGGGTCGTCGGCATCTGGACCGAGCTCCCCCTCGCCCAGCCCGGGAACGACCCGATCGAGTCCCGCGGGAAGCAGGTAGACCTTGCCCATCTGCGTCGGGTCGCGATAGCGGACCTCGACCATAGCCTCGTCCGCGGGCATCCAGTCCGCCCGCCTGGTCCAGGGGGCCATTCGCTTCGGTCGCGTCTGGCGCGGTCCGAGAGACAGGATCACCGCGGTCTTTGACGGCAGCTTGTCCCCCGGTCGAGCGAGCTGGAAACGGCCCGTGAGCATCGGATTGACGACGACGCGGTCGCGATCCGCCTCGATGATCAGGAACTTCCCGCGTCTCGCAATCCCGGTCACGCGCTTGCCGACGAGCCCCTCGAGCTCGGCGGGCGTACCGCGCACGGCGAGGGGCGCGGGGGCTGTCACGCGGGTGATTGGCCGGCCAACGAGGGCGGCCTGAAACGCCTCGGCAACGATGGTCAGGTCGGGTAGTTCGGGCACGGACGCGCCATTGTAGCCGCGAGAAGCCGTGTGCTAGACTCTCCCGGCTCCGGAAGGCAGCACAGCTTAAGACACGTCCACGCCAGCTTCGCACGAAGGGAGCGGACCGCGGCCCAGTCAACCACGGACCACCATCTCATCGTTTCGGACCCGGCCTGGGCGCTGCCCAGGCCGTAACTGTGTCCGGGGACTACGTGAACAGGAGATACAAGACACTTGACCGAAGAGCAGCAGGGCGGCACCACGCCGGAGGCGGAGTCACACGCTCCGACCAACGACGAGGCGCCCGAGCACGCAGCCGGAGCCGTGGCCGTCGCCGATGTGCCAGCCACCTCCGACGGGACCGATAACCATCAGAGTGAGGATCCGACCGCCGTCGCCGTGACGGCCCCCGAAACCGCGGACAGCGCAGCTGGTGATGCAACCGAAGCGGCCGCAGCCGAATCGGAGAGCGCGGTCGCACCCGCGAGCGATGTCGAGGCCTCACCTGAGCAGACGGCCCCCGATGCCCCGGCCGCCGATGCCCCCGATGCTGCGGTCGTCGCTCCGGACTCGGAGACGTCCGCCCCCGAGGTCGTCGCTGATGCAGCCCTGAGCGAGACCGACACCGCCGATGCGCCCGCTGCCGGAGAGGACGACGAAGAGGAACCGGTCCCCGTCCGCGATCTCGGCCCTGAGCCCACGACAATGGAGGAGCTGCTCGCCGAGCAGGACTCCGACATCAAGAGCTTCAAGCACGGTGACGTCGTCGAAGGGACCGTCGTCCGGATCGACAAGGACGAGATCCTCGTCGACATCGGGGCAAAGTCCGAAGGCGTCGTCAGCAATCGCGAGCTCTACGGGCGTCATGCAGAGAGCCAGCCCCAACTTGCGATCGGCGACGTCGTCCTCGTCTATGTCCTCCAGCCGGAATCGCAGGAGGGCCACGCGGTCCTGTCGCTGCGGCGGGCCGGTCTCGAGCGCAAGTGGCGCTCGATGCAGGAGCAGTTCGAGGCCGGCGTCATCATCGAGGCCCCGGTCATCGACCACAACAAGGGCGGCCTCATCGTCGACTGCGGTATCCGCGGATTCGTCCCGATCAGCCAGATCGTCGACTTCCCGCGCCGCCCGCAGAACGACCAGCCGCGCGACGCCGCCCAGGAGATCGCCGAGAAGCTGATGCCGTTCGTCGGCCGAAAGCTCCGGCTGAAGATCCTCGAGGTCAACCGCAAGGCCAACCGCCTGATCCTCTCCGAGAAGGTGGCCCTCTACGAGGAGCGCCGCGAAAAGCGCGACGAGTTGTTCAGCAGCCTGCAGGTCGGCCAGAAGGTCAGCGGTACGGTCCGCTCGATCGCGCCGTTCGGCGTGTTCATCGACCTAGGTGGCATCGACGGCCTCGTCCACAAGAGCGAGCTGTCGTGGAACAAGGTGAACAACCCGGAGGCCGGCTACAACGTCGGCGACCAGGTCGACGCCGAGGTCATCGACATCAACCACGAGCGCGGTCGGATCAGCCTGTCGATCCGCCGTCTCCAGCCGGATCCGTGGCATTCGACCGTCGCCGACTTCAAGGTCGGGGACGTCATTGACGGGACGGTCACGAAGCTCGTCAACTTCGGTGCCTTCGTCCGCGTTCGCGACGGTCTCGAAGGCCTGATCCACATCAGCGAGCTGAGCCATCAGCGGGTCGTCCATCCGGGCGACGTCGTGCACGAAGGCCAGGCGCTCAAGCTCAAGATCATCTCGCTCGACTCTGAGCGCCATCGTCTTGGTCTCAGCCTGAAGCAGGCGGAGGAGCCGCCGGCTCGGCCGGCACCCGAGCCGGGTCAGCCCGCCCAGGCCGGTCAGGTCGCTGCTCCGGCCGGCCCGCGGCCGGAACGCCGACCTCGACCTGAACGCGGCTACTCGCTGTCGGACGCGGTCCAGGAGCCCGAGGGCGGGATCGACAACACGCTGGCCGCGGCGTTCGCCCAGGTTCGCCAGCAGGTTGCGGCGGCCGAGGCCGGAGACACGCCGGAGCCGACCGCCGAAGAGACAAGCGTCGCCCAGGCAGACACGTCGGCTGCTGAGGCCCCTCCAGCCGAGAGCGCGGCTGCCGACGTGACCAACGTCGACGAAGCCGTCGCCGAAGCGGAGACCGCAACAGCAAGCGCCGAAGCGGTGGCAGAGCCCGAGGCAGTTGCCGAGCCCGAGGCCGAGCCGGTCACCGAAGCCGAGGCGGTCGTCGAGGCCGAGCCGGTCAGCGAGCCGGAAGCCGTCGAGACGGCCGAAGCGCCGGCTGCCGACGAGCCGGACGCAGTTGCCGAAACAGCGCCGGAGACGGAGGCCGAGCCTGCCCCGGTCGCGAAGGCGGATGCTGACGAGTCACCGGCCGGTGACGCAGACTCCGAGGAGCCGGCCGCGGCGTCGGAGAAGCCGTCGGCCTGACCGCCGACCCGAATTCATTGCAACTCCAACGACCCGCCCCCGGCGGGTCGTTTCGATTCCTTCACCCGAATCTCCGGGACCCAGCCAATCTGACTAGCTCGTCCCCGCGAACCACCAAGTGCAGGCACCGCCGCCCGTTCCGCAACCCGTCCGTCCCCCCTTCCGGGGTGACTCCATCGACTGGCTTGCGGCAGAAGGTGAGCGTGCTAGCATGACTTCAGCGTCACACCTGACGCTCGCAAAGGAACAGGCGTTCGACTCAATGGACCGCTTCGACAAGTTCACGGATCGCGCGCGCAAGGTCCTGACATTGGCGCAGGACGAAGCGCAGCGGTTCAACCACAACTACATCGGCACGGAGCACCTCCTCCTCGGCCTGGTCCGGGAAGGTGAAGGCGTCGCGGCGCGCGTCCTCGAGAACATGAACGTCGAGCTTGCGAAAGTCCGGACCGCGGTCGAGTTCATCATCGGGCGCGGCGACCGACCGGTTGTCGGCGAGGTCGGCCTGACGCCTCGTGCGAAGCGCGTCATCGAGCTCGCCATCGACGAGGCCCGCCGACTCGGCCACAACTACATCGGAACGGAGCACCTGCTGCTCGGACTGGTCCGCGAGGGCGAGGGCATCGCCGCGGGAGTCCTCGAGTCGCTCGGGGTCAACCTCGACAAGGTCCGCCACGAGGTCATCCGGGTCCTGTCCCAGTCGTCGTCGGCCGGGCCCGCCCAGGAGACGAAGCGCGCGTCGAAGACACCGACCGTCGACCAGCTCGGGATCAACCTGACCGAGGCCGCCCGGGCCGGCAAGCTGGATCCCGTCATCGGGCGCGAGAAGGAGATCGAGCGGGTCATCCAGATCCTGTCCCGCCGCACGAAGAACAACCCGGCGCTGATTGGTGAGCCGGGCGTTGGCAAGACGGCGATCGCCGAAGGGCTCGCCCATCGCATCGTCGCCGGCGATGTCCCGGAGACGCTCCTCAACAAGCGGGTCCTGACCCTGGATATCGGCTCACTCGTTGCCGGCACGAAGTACCGCGGCGAGTTCGAGGAGCGGCTCAAGAAGATCATCGAGGAGCTGCGGAACACGAACGACGCGGTCCTGTTCATCGACGAGCTCCACACCCTGGTCGGGGCCGGAGCAGCCGAAGGCGCGATCGACGCCGCCAACATCCTCAAGCCGCCCCTTGCCCGCGGCGAGCTCCAGTGCATCGGCGCCACAACCCTCGACGAGTACCGCAAGTACATCGAGCGCGACGCCGCACTCGAGCGGCGTTTCCAGCCGGTGATGGTCGAAGAGCCGACCATGGAACAGTCGGTCGACATCCTCATGGGGATTCGCGAGCGCTACGAGCAGCACCACAAGGTCGCGATCACCGACGAGGCCGTCAAGGCTGCCGTCGACCTGTCGATCCGCTACATCACGGACCGCCATCTACCCGACAAGGCGATCGACCTGATCGACGAGGCTGCCAGTCGTGTCCGCCTCCGCTACGCGTCGGCCCCGCCTGCCCTGCGCGACGCGCAGAAGGACCTCGATCGCGTGACCAAGGAAAAGGACGCGGCGATCAACAACCAGGAGTACGAGGACGCCGCACGCCTGCGCGAGGCTGAGGGCATCTCCCGCGAGACGGTCGAGAGGCTCCGGGGCGAATGGCAGGCCCAGGTCAGCAGCGACCAGCCGACCGTCACCGAGGAAGAGATCGCCCAGGTCGTGGCCATGTGGACGGGCATCCCGGTCACCCGGATCGCGGCCGAGGAGTCGGAACGCCTGCTCAAGATGGAGGAGGTCCTCCACGGCCGGATCATCGGCCAGCAGGAGGCGATCGAGACCGTCTCGAAGGCGGTTCGCCGAGCCCGCGCAGGTCTCAAGGACCCGAAGCGGCCGATCGGCTCGTTCATCTTCCTTGGGCCAACCGGCGTCGGCAAGACCGAGCTCGCAAAGGCACTCGCCGAGTTCATGTTCGGCAGCGAGGACGCGCTCATCAAGATCGACATGAGCGAGTTCATGGAGCGCCACAACGTCAGCCGCCTGGTCGGGGCGCCCCCCGGCTACGTCGGCTTCGACGAGGGCGGCCAGCTGACCGAGGCCGTCCGGCGCAAGAACTACTGCGTCGTGCTCCTCGACGAGGTCGAGAAGGCCCATCCGGAGGTCTTCAATATCCTCCTCCAGATCCTCGAGGACGGGCACCTGTCGGATGCCAAGGGTCGCCGGGTCGACTTCCGCAACAGCATCATCATCATGACCAGCAACCTCGGGGCGAAGCAGCTCCAGTCGAACGCCACGCTCGGCTTCCGGGCGATGGGCGACACCGACGCGGCCCGGGCGGAGACCTCCTACGAGATCATGAAGGAGAAGGTCGCCGCCGAGCTCAAGCAGAACTTCCGGCCCGAGTTCCTCAACCGGATCGACGCGACGGTCGTCTTCCGCTCGCTGACGGTCGAGGAGATCACCCAGATCGTCGACCTGATGCTCAACCGGGTGCGCGACCAGCTGCGGGCCCAGCAGATGAACCTCGAGGTCACCCAGGCGGCCAAGGAGCACGTCATCAAGCTCGGCTACGACGTGGCCTACGGGGCACGACCGCTACGCCGGGTGATCCAGAACATGATCGAGGACGTCCTCGCGGAGCACCTCCTGCTCGGGAAGTACGAGCCGGGCACGACGATCGTCGTCGACAAGGATCCCGAGGCGGGTCTCGACATCCACGCCGCCCAGATCCCGGAGAGCCTCACCCCGGTCGAGGCCGGCTGAGCGGCGTCGCGCGGCCAGCCGAGGCGTGACTCGCGTCGCTGGCCGGCCCCAGAGCCGATTCGTCTGCCAGTCCTGCGCCGAATCCTTCCTTCGCTGGGAGGGTCAGTGTCGCGGATGTGGCGCATGGAACAGCCTGGTCGAGACGGTCGTACATGAGCCTGCCCGACGCAAGTCCGCCACCGTCGTGCTCGGCGCGCGGACGCTTGACGTACCCACCGCCCTGGGGGCTGTTCACGAGCCCGCCGTCCCGCGTCAGGCGGTCGGGATCGGCGAGCTGGATCGGGTCCTCGGTGGCGGGCTGGTCCGCGGGTCGCTCGTCCTCGTCGGTGGCGAGCCCGGTATCGGCAAGTCGACGCTTCTCCTCCAGGTCGCGGCCGGGATCGCCAGCGCCGGCGGCGGATCGGTCCTGTACGCCACCGGCGAGGAATCGGCGGCCCAGGTCCGCCTGAGAGCTGCCCGGCTCGGCCTCCTCGATGGTGCCCCGGCCGAGGGGATCCGGGTCGTGGCCGAGGCCGAGGTCGGCCGGATCATGGAGATCGCCCGATCCGAGCGGCCGAGACTGGTCGTCGTCGACTCCATCCAGACCGCGACGGTCGACGACCTCGACGGCCCGGCGGGTAGCGTCGGCCAGGTACGCGAGTCGGCCCTCCGGCTGATGGACCTCGCGAAGGGGGAGGGGATTGCCGTCGTTCTCGTCGGGCACGTGACGAAGGATGGCTCGCTGGCCGGCCCGAAGACGCTCGAGCACCTGGTTGACGCCGTCCTCTCGATCGAAGGGGAGCGGTTCGCCGCCCTGCGCCTGGTTCGAGCGTCCAAGAACCGCTTCGGATCGACCGAGGAAGTCGGCGTCTTCGAGATGGGCGAACGCGGCCTGACCGAGGTCGCCGACCCGGCCAGGGCATTCCTCGCGGAGCACGACGGGCCGGCGCCGGGGAGCGTCATCGCGCCGACCCTCGAGGGCAGCCGGCCCATCCTCGTCGAGGTCCAGGCTCTCGTCGCGCCGGGGGCGATCGGCTCGCCACGCCGGACGGCGAGCGGCGTCGATCCGAATCGCGTCGCCCTGCTCATCGCGGTGCTCGGCCGACGAGCGGGCATCGGGCTCGCCAGCCACGACGTCTACCTCAATCTCGCCGGCGGACTGACGGTCGGTGAGCCGGGCCTGGACCTGCCGATCGCCCTCGCCCTCGCCTCGTCGCTCCGCGACCGACCTATCCAGGATCGGACCGTTGCGATCGGCGAGGTCGGGCTGCTCGGCGAGCTGCGACCGGTCAGCGGGCTCGAGCGGCGGCTGAGGGAGGCGGCCCGGCTCGGGTTCGATCGGGCGATCGTGCCACGGGCGACCCGGGACGCGATCTGGTCGCCGCCGGCGGGGATGGAAGTCGTTGCCGTTGGTTCGCTCGGCGAGGCGGTCGAGCGCGCGCTCGTCGCTGCACCGGCCCGCGTGGCGAGTGCCCCGGCGCGATGCTAGGCTGGCGATCGCATCGCGGTCGTCGCCCGCTCATCTGTCACGAGCGCTGCACGAACGCAGACCCGAGGACATCGTGATCCGGAACATCCGCCTGCTCGGCATCGCCCTCGGAGGGCTGGTCGGGATCGGCCTTGCCCAGCCGGCGGGGCTGCTAGTCCTCATGCCCAATGGCGGCGTGGACGTTTCGCCGAGCGGCGGTGTCTTCCTGATCGCGTGGATCGCCGCCTGGCTCGTGGTCGGCTTTGCGATCCTCCCATACCTCACTGTTGTCCCTGCGACCTGGCTGTTCAGGGCCGTCCAGGAGCTCTCGACGGCCGAGTTCGTCACCGCGGTCGTCGGGCTCCTGCTCGGACTGCTCATGGGACTCCTGCTCGGCCTTCCGCTGTCGGCCTTCGGGGGCGCGCTCGGGACCTGGCTGCCGCTCGGCGTTTCGCTCTTCCTCGGCCTCGGGATGCTCGGCCTGACGGTCGCCAAGCGGGAGGACCTGCTGATCGCCGCGGAGGCCATCGGGCTCGTCAGGCGACCGACAACCGCGCCTGTGGGCCCAGCCGCCGGAGATCCCCACATCGTCGTCGACACGAGCGCGATCATCGACGGCCGGATCGCCGAGATCGTCGAATCCGGTTTCATCTACGGCACGCTCGTCGTCCCGAAGTTCGTCCTCGAGGAGCTGCAGCACATCGCCGACAGCTCCGACACGCTCCGGCGCAACCGCGGCCGGCGCGGCCTCGAGATCCTCGCCCGGATGCAGAAGGAGTCGTCGACACCGATCGAGATCGTCGATGACGACCCGAAGGAGATCAGCGAGGTCGATGCCAAGCTCGTCGCCCTCGCACGGGCTCGGAGCAAGGCAATCCTCACGAACGACTTCAATCTCAACCGGGTCGCGGAGCTCCAGGGGATCCGCGTCCTGAACATCAACTCGCTGGCCAACGCGGTCAAGCCCGCGGTCCTGCCCGGCGAGGAGCTCCGGGTCCGGGTCATTCAGGAGGGCAAGGAGGCGGGCCAGGGCGTCGGCTTCCTGGATGACGGGACGATGATCGTCGTCGAGGGTGGTGTTCGCTATATCGACAAGGATCTCGACGTGGCCGTGACCCGGGTGCTGCAGACGGTCGCCGGGCGGATGATCTTCGCCCAGCCACGGCTCGATTGATTGCGGCCACGCCGGGCGGAGCCGATGCGATCGTCGTTGCGGCGGGCTCTTCGCGGCGGATGGGTGGCACCGATAAGCTGAATCACGAGATCGGGGGCAGGCCGCTGCTCGCCTGGTCGATCGACGCGCTCACCGTCGTCCCCGAGATCGAGCGAGTCGTTGTCGTCACGGCAGCCGATCGTGTTGCGGAGCTTCGCGGTGCGCCGTGGCTCCCGGCTGAGGTCGTCGCCGTGGTTGCAGGTGGGGCCCGGCGCCACGAATCGGTGGCCGCTGGGGCGGCCGCTCTCGATGCGATCGACGCCCCCGACGACCGTGTCGTCCTCGTCCACGATGGTGCCCGGCCGCTCGTCTCGGCGGAGCTTGTCAGGGCGATTCTTGACGCCGCGGCTCGCGACGGCGCCGCGATCCCGGTCGTGCCCATCCCCGAGACCGTCAAGCGCGTGGAGAACGGGCGCGTCGCCGAGACGGTCGACCGAGAGGAGCTGGCGACGGCCCAGACGCCGCAGGGTGTCCGCCGAGGGTTGTTGCGGAGCGCGTTCGCGAGATACCCGCCGGGCGGTCCGGAGACATGGACCGATGAAGCCGCGCTCCTCGAGGCCTGTAGAATCGTCGTTCATGCAATCCCCGGCGAAACGAGCAATCTGAAGGTGACCGTTCCCGCCGATCTCGATCGGGTTCGATCGGCGCTCGGCGGCGCTACGTCCAGCGTCGGGATCGTGCGAGTCGGCAGCGGCTCGGACAGCCATCCATTCGGTCCGGGAGCCCCGCTCGTCCTCGGCGGGATCGAGGTCGCCGGTGCCTACCGCCTGCACGGCCATTCCGACGGTGACGTCGCCCTGCACGCCGTCGCCGATGCCCTCCTCGGTGCCGCGGGCATGGGCGACCTCGGCCGGCTCTTCCCGGCGGGACCCGAGACGCCGCACGGGATCGCCAGTCGCGAGCTCCTGGCTGAGGTGGCCCGGCGGCTCGCGGCCGCGGGTTGGCGCGTCTCGTCGGTCGACCTGACGATCGTTGGCTCCCGGCCGCGTCTCGCCGGGCTGCTCGACAAGATGCGGGACGCGATCGCCGAGTCGATTGGCGTGCCGGGTGTGGCGATCAGCGTCAAGGCGTCGAGTGGCAACCTGGCCGGCATGGAGGGCGCCGGACGGGGAATCTCCGCCAACGCCGTCGCAGCGATCGAGCGTTCCCGGTGACGATCCGGCTCCACGACACCCTGTCGGGCGAGACCCGACCACTCGAGCCTCTCGAGCCCGGGCACATCCGCATCTACAGTTGCGGACCGACGGTCTACGGCCCGGCCCATATCGGCAACTTCCGGAGCTTCCTCTTCGCCGACCTTCTCGTCCGCCACCTGCGCGCCAAGGGACTTCGGGTCACCTGGGTGATGAACGTCACCGACGTCGACGACAAGATCATCCGCGGCGCGGCCGGCGCGGGGATCGGGATCGACGAGCTCGCGAGTCGCTGGCTTGATCGGTTCCTGGTTGACGCCCGGGCCCTGCGGATGACGACCCCGGACGTCATGCCCAGGGCGACCGAGGAGATGGACGAGATCGTGGCGCTCATCCAGGTCCTCCTCGACGGGGGCCACGCCTACCGGACCGACGACGGATCGATCTTCTTCAAGATTTCATCGTGGCCGGCATACGGGGTGCTCGCCAGGCTCGATCCGGAGCAGATGCGGGTCGGCGAGCGGGTCGAGGCAGACGAGTACGCCAAGGACGATGTCCGCGACTTTGCGCTCTGGAAGGGACCGAAGCCGGGCGAGCCGTCGTGGGAGACCGCCGTCGGTTCGGGGCGGCCCGGCTGGCATATCGAATGCTCGGCGATGTCGATGCACCACCTCGGCCAATCGTTCGACATCCACACGGGCGGCGTCGACCTGATCTTTCCGCACCACGAGGACGAGATCGCCCAGAGTGAGGCCGCGACGGGCCGGCCGTTCGTGCGGACCTGGCTCCACTGTGCCCATCTCCAGATGAGTGGAGCGAAGATGGCCAAGTCGACCGGCAACATCGCCCGGGTCGGCGAGCTGCTCGAGTCCGGGATCGAGCCGCGCGCCCTTCGCTACGCGCTCATCTCCGTCCACTATCGGGCGAACCTGAATTACACGCCCGATTCGCTCGCCGCCGCTGCGGCCGCGATCGATCGGCTCGACGCCCTCGTCGCAGCGCTGGCCGCCTACCACGAGGGGCGGCCCGACGATTCCGACCTGCCCGGCGTGCTTGACGCCGCTCGGAGCACGTTCGACGCGGCCCTCGACGACGACCTGAACATCTCGGCCGGCCTCGGCGCCCTGTTCGACCTGGTCCGGGAGGTCAATAGGCGGCTCGACGCGCGGACACTGTCGACGGCCGACGCGGGCACGGTGACCAACTGGCTCCGCCGCCTAGACGACGTCCTCGCGATCCTGCCCGACGAGGAGGACGAGCTCGACGATGAGCTGCGACAGCTCCTCGACGAGCGGCTGGCGGCCCGGGCACGGAAGGACTGGGTGGCATCCGACCGGCTCCGCGACGAGCTCATGACTCGCGGGATCGCGGTCGAGGACACTCGTGACGGCCAGCGCTGGCGGCGGCTCGTCGAGGCCGGTCGTGGCTGACGGCGGTCCGCCCGAGGAGGCCGATCGGTCAAAGGGACCGCGTGACCGGTTGCCGAAGAAGTCGCAATCGTCGGGGGGGACGCGCGGCGGCAAGGCTGGCGGCGGCCCGCCGACCGGTCGGGGACGCCCGGGCAAGGGGCCAGGGACTTCGTTCGGCGGATCGAAGCGCCCGGCCGGGGGCGCCGCCGGCGGCCGACCGACAGACCGGCCGGGTCGACCGGGCTTTGGCATCCGGTCCGAGCCGGCGCCGCCCGACGAACCGGGACCGCGGCGTTTCGACCGCCCCGCATCCGACCAGCCGTTCATCCCGCCCTCGCGCCGGCCGGCTGGCCGGCCGAATGGGCCGGCACCGTTCCGCGGCGGTCGCGATGCCCGCTCGTACCCGGGTTCGGGTCCGGATCGCGGCGGGTTCGCGGGCGGTCGCGGCGAAAGCCGTCATCACGGGTCGTCGAACCGGCCACCGGGCGATACGGACCGTCGCAATGATCGGCCGCCGACCGCCGACCGCGGCCGCTCATTCAATGCTCGCCCCGGGGGATCACCGGCGCGGCGCTATGGCCCGCCTCCAGGACGATCGGGCGACCGCGGTCGCCCGCCGGACGGGCCGCGCCAGCCCCGGCCCCAATTCGGCGACCGTCCCGACCGTCCCGGGCGGCCAGACCTGGGCGACCAGCCGTATCAGTCGGATCGCGATCGGTCGGATCGCGATCGACCGGACTACGCGCCGCGCCGCCCCGACGATCGCCCTGCGCGTCCCCTCGATCGCCCGACGCGACCATTCGATCCTGCGCCCCGGCCGTTCGATCGCCCGTCCCGACCCTGGGCGGCCGGCGGCGACCGCCCGAACCGACCGTGGGCCGCCCAGGATCACCGACCGCCGCCGCCATCGACCGTCGGCCTCGTCGACCCGGGCGAGGAGCTCGTGGCCGGACGCCGCCCCGTCGAGGAGGCATTCGTCGCCCGCCGTCCGGCCATCCGGCTGCTCGTCGTTCCGCAGCGTCGGCAGGCCCTCGAACGGCTCGTCCTCCACGCGACCAACCTGCGGATCCCGATCGTCGAGGTCGAGGGCGGAACGCTCACGGCGGTCGCCGGCTTCGACGGGCACCAGGGGATCGCCCTCGTCGTCGGCCCGCGACGGTTCGCGTCGCTCGACGAGATCCTTGCCCGTGCCATCGAGCGCGCCGAGCCGCCATTCGTCCTCGTCCTCGACTCGCTCGAGGATCCCCAGAACGTCGGGACGCTCCTGCGCAGCGCCGAAGCCGCCGGTGTCCACGGCATCGTCTTCCCGACCCATCGGCAGGCGCCCCTCAGTCCATCGGCGATCAAGGCGTCGGCCGGGGCGGTCGAGCATCTCCTGCTGTGTCCCGTCGACGACCTTCCGGGCGCGCTGTCGGACCTTCGGATCCGCGGCCTCAGGGTGGTCGGCGCCGAGGCGGGGGCGCCGCTGACCGCGCGACAGGCGGATCTTCGCGGCCCACTCGCCATCGTCGTCGGCAGCGAGGGCCAGGGCCTGTCGCCGGCAGTTCGGCGACGATGCGACTTCGTCGTCCGGATCCCGATGCGCGGCGCGATCGGCTCCCTCAACGCCGCCGTGGCCGGGTCCGTCCTGCTTTTCGAAGCCGTCGCGCAGCGCGACCCTGAGGGGACCGCCAGCGAACCCGGGCCGACTGATGCCGCCGCCGCACTGGACGAGCCGCCTGACGCCGAACGGCCCGACGATTCGCCGACCGAGGCCGAGGGCGTGACGGCGGCCGAGGGCCAGACCGCGGCCGAGGGCGAGGCCGAGCTCATCGAGCCCTCGGAGGTCTCCGAGCCGATCCAGTCATCGGAGGCTGCCGCCGCGGGCGCGGAGCCCGATGAGAATGCCGAACCGGATGGCTCGTCGGTGACCGAACCCGGCACCGACACGCCGGCCGCAAACGACCTTCTCCCAGGCGGCCCCGGGCTCGACATGCCGGAGGCCGGGAACCCCGATCGCGTTTGACCGAACCGAGGCCTCGCCCGTATCATCTCCCGGCGCCATGGGGTCGACCTGCGGTATGACCCTGCGCCGCGCCGACGTAGCTCAATTGGTAGAGCAGCGGTTTTGTAAACCGCAGGTTCCGGGTTCGAGTCCCGTCGTCGGCTCCAAGTGCACAAATCCGGTGCCGGGTTCACCACGAGGCCGCAGCCTCAGGCCCGTCGCCCGCATCAAGTGGGTAGGTTGAGCAGGTGGTGAGCTCAGCTGGCTGTAGACCAGCCGCCTTCGGCTATGGGGGTTCGATTCCCTCCCTGCCCACCAGACACCCACAACAGGACTCGGGCCCACATAGCTCAGCTGGCAGAGCACTTCCTTGGTAAGGAAGAGGTCATCGGTTCAAGTCCGATTGTGGGCTCCATTCCCACCTCGGTAGTAAACAAGCGGCGGAGCCGCGCCTGAAATGACGGAGTGAAACGGTCAAGTGGCCAAGAAGAAGTTCGAGCGTACCAAGCCGCACGTGAACATCGGCACGATCGGCCACATCGACCACGGCAAGACGAG
>DATHGS010000248.1:0-10733 GCA_035490155.1 Candidatus Methylomirabilota bacterium
ACGTCGACCCGGACACCCAGCGCCCGAAGGCCGATCGTGGTGCCGTCGATCCTGTCGGATTCCTTGTGGCGGAGCTCGCCCGCGCCGCGGATCGTCGTCGTCCCGTCGGCAAGGGCCGCGGCAAGGCAGAGGATCGGGATCTCGTCGATCGCCGCGGCGACATCCGCCGGCCCGAGGTCGATCCCCCGAAGCTCGCTCGAGCTGACGACGAGGTCTGCCATCGGCTCACCGACACCATCGTCGGCGGCGCCGCCGATCGGCCGCTCCTCGATCCGGGCGCCCATCGCCCGCAGGATGTCGATGATCGCCCGCCGGGTCGGGTTGACGCCGACGTCGCGGAGCGTCAGCTCGGCGTCTGGATGAATCGCCCCGGCGACCAGCCAGAACGCGGCCGCCGAGACGTCGCCCGGAACCCGCTCGCTGACTGCCTCCACCGTGGACCCTCCTTCGAGACTGACCGCGACACCGGCCCCGTCCGCCTCCGAGCGAACATCGACGCCGCGGGCCCGCAACATCCGCTCCGTGTGATCCCGGGTCGCGACCGACTCGCGAACTGTCGTGCGACCGTCCGCCCGAAGCCCCGCCAGGAGGATGGCCGACTTGACCTGCGCGCTCGGGACGGGCGTCCTGACGTCGACCGCCCGAAGTGGGGTACGACCGACTACGGTCACCGGCGGAAGGGAGTCGTTCGAACGAGCGTGGAGCACCGCGCCCATCGAGCGCAGCGGCTCGATGATACGAGCGACCGGCCGCCGACGCAACGAATCGTCGCCGTCGAGGACGCTCGTGAAGGGCAGGCCGGCGAGGATCCCGGCGAACAGCCGCAGGCTGGTCCCGGAGTTGCCGCAGTCGAGGTCCGTCGCCGACGCGCGGAGCCCGTCGATGCCCGGCGAGACGATCCGATAGTCGGCCGAGCCGCCGTCGCCATCGACCCGCTCGATCCGTGCCCCGAGCGCCGCGCAGACCGCGGCGGTCGATCGGACATCGGCGCCGTCGCCGGCTCCGGCGATCCGGCTCTCGCCGGCGGCGATCGTCGCCAGCATCAGCGCCCGGTGGCTGATCGACTTGTCGCCGGGCAGCCGAAGTTCGCCGCGCAAGCGGGCGGCGGGTCGGACGACGACGACGTCCGAACCAGGTGCGGACACGCCGCTCAATGTTTCGCGCCCGAGCCGCCGATGCCGAGCGCGGCCCCGCTGACGACCGGGTCGTCATGGAGCGAGCGAACGTGCTCGTGGACGGGGATCAGCGCTGCCATTAGCTCGCGGAACTGGTCGAGGTTGAGCTGCTGCTCGGCGTCCGAGAGCGCCTCGTCCGGATGCGGATGAACCTCGACCATCACCCCGTCGGCACCGACCGCGATCCCACCGATCGCCAGCGGCTTGACGAGCCAGCGCTTGCCGGTCGCGTGCGAGGGGTCGACGATGACCGGCAGGTGGGTCAGGTGGTGGAGGAGGGGAACGGCTGCCAGGTCGAGGGTATTCCGCGTATACGTCTCGAACGTCCGGATCCCGCGCTCGCAGAGGATGACGTTCGGGTTGCCGGAGCTGACGACGTACTCGGCCGCCATCAGCCATTCCTCGATCGTCGCGCCGTAGCCGCGCTTCAGCATGACCGGCCGGGCGACCCGCCCGACCGCCGTCAGGAGCGAGTAGTTCTGCATGTTGCGGGTGCCGATCTGGAGGATGTCGGCGTACTCCGCGACGATGTCGACCTGGTTCGGCTCCATCACCTCGGTGATCACGGGCAGGCCCGTTCGATCGCGCGCCTCGGCCAGGTAGCGGAGGGCCTCGACCCCGAGACCCTGGAAGCTGTAGGGGCTCGTTCGCGGCTTGAAGGCACCGCCGCGAAGGATCGTCGCCCCGGCAGCCATGACCGCATCGGCGGTCTCGAACAGCTGGTCGCGGCTCTCGACCGAGCACGGTCCGGCCATCATCGTCAGCGAGCCGTCCCCGACGACGGCATCGAGAACCCGGATCACGGTGTCCTCGGGGTGGAACTCGCGCGAGGTCAGCTTGAACGGCCGGCTGATCGGGGTCACGTTCTCGACCCCGGGCAGCGACGCAAGCCGGCTCATCAGGACCTCCTTGCGCGGTCCGACCTCGCCGACAACGGCGATGACGACGCGCTCCGCGCCGGCGTGATCGAACGGCGTCATGCCCTCGGCCAGGATCTGGCTCCTGACACCGAGGATCTCGGCCTCGCTGGCCGTCCGGGCCATCACGACGAACATCGCTTGCGGCGGTCCTTCCTGTTCGCTCTGAGTCGGTCAAACAAAAAGAGCAGAGGTCGGGACCTCTGCTCTCCCGGCACGACCCGCCCTCCCGGGTCCTAGGATCCGGGAACGGTCATGCCGGGCGTCGAAAGTAGAATCGTTTCATTGGCGTGCGTGGACGGTACGGCCCGCGGATCAGCGTGTCAATCTCGCGCGCCCGTTGGGCCGATGATCATTGGTCGCCCGACGCGACGACCTTCGCGAGAAGCACGGTCGCGGCCAGGGGAGCAAGGGTAATGGCTCCCGCCAGGATGAGGAACCAGAACCCGGCGGTGCCGATCGGCCGTTGTAGCGAGTAGGCAAGACCGTTGAGGAATAGGTAGCCGAAAGGCAAGAGGTAGCCCAGGCTGATCAACAGTCCCACGATCTGCACCCTTCGTGACCAGCTCGTCGCACATTCGGCGGCGACGAAGGCCGGCGCGGCTGCGAGCAGGAGCCCCACCCCGAGGAGACGCCCGACTGACGACCATTCGCCGGCCCCGGCACCGAGAAACACGAGCAATCCAGGCAGGGCCAGCAGTCCACCCATGGCCCGAAGGATGAGCTTTGCCTTTTCACTACGAGTCCGCCGCGCAGGACCCGGTGCGTCAGGCATCGATCCCTAAGCCGTCGGCTCTCGCCGCCGCGGCCCTCGCGATGATCTCCTCGACGACCGCAGTCTTCGCGTCGGCGTAGTGCTGGACGTACTTCCATTCCCGGGCAGCCAGCTCGCGCTTCGTCTGCTCGTACAGTTGGCGATCCTCGTCGTGAGTCCGAAGCCAGTCGCGGAACCCGACCATCCGTTCGAGCTCCGGAGAGCCCGGCGAGAAGACATGGAGGTGGATGTTCGTATCGGGGCCCTTGAAGACGCGGTGCTCGTGCCAGTCCGGCTCGCGGATCCGCAGCACGTAGCCGACCGCCTCAAGATCCTGGACGTACGAGTCCTCGTCGGACGAGTCGGGCACGATGAGGGTCATGTCGATGATGGGCTTGGCGGCAAGGCCCGGCACAGACGTCGAGCCGGTGTGTTCGAGGCGGACGACCCGGTCGCCGAGCGCGGCCCGGATCCGTCGGTCCTCGCGCTCGAACAAGCCCGGCCAGGCCGGGTCGTAGTCCACGAGGGTGATCGGCGCGTTGTGCAGCTCCGGCCCGCCGATCCATGCGGCTTGGAGCTCCTCCTCGCTCGTCGGCTGGCGTGTTGTAGGCGGCAGCTGGCCCGTCATCGGCGGCTCCTCCTGGTCTCTGGCAACGCGTCAGGATATCGAACGCCCGCACCGGCGACGACTCGGCGACGCCCGAAATCGGCACCTCCCCGTGGTAGGATTCCGGCCGCTGCGCGACGGAGAGGTCGCATAGAGGCCTAGTGCGACGGTTTGCTAAACCGTTGAGTGGGGTAACCTGCTCCGAGGGTTCGAATCCCTCCCTCTCCGCCAAGTACCGCACGCGCCCGTAGCTCAGTGGATAGAGCGTTAGGTTGCGGACCTAAAGGTCGTGGGTTCGAGTCCCGCCGGGCGCGCCAATTTTTCTGCAAGGACCGGCCTCCCTAAAAGGAGGCCGTCATCTCTTTCGTGCGGCCTGTAACGGATCGCGTCCGCCACGCCATGTAAGGGCATACGACCCGTACGGAGACCCGCATGGCACACGATTCCCAGCTCGACGCGGCCAGCGACGCCGAACTCCTCCGAGATGCGCGTCGGAGCTCGGCTGCATTCCGCATCCTGTACGACCGCCACGCCGCGCGCATCCATGCCTTCCATCTGCGCCGGAGTCGCGACCGCGGCGCCGCCGTCGAGCTGACGGCCGAGACATTCGCCCAGGCGTGGTTGTCCCGCGACCGTTACACCGACCACGGGGAAGAGACGATCGCACCTTGGCTGTTCGGGATCGCCCACCACGTGCTGGCAGCGTCCGTCCGCCGGCGTTCGCTCGACCGCGCCGCACTCGACCGACTGCGCCTGGACCTCGAGCCGATGACCGTCGAGATCGATTCGTCGTGGCTCGACGGCCTCGACACCGATCTCAGTACGGCGCTGGCGGAACTGCCCGACGGCCAGCGTCGAGCGATCGAGCTTCGCGTCCTCGCCGATCAGGCCTACGACGACGTCGGGCGCGAGCTCGATTGCACGCCAGAAGCCGCCCGCGTCCGCGTCCACCGCGGCATCATCGCGATCCGACGGCGCCTGACCGGCGCGACCAACTCGCCCGACCGACCCATCACCGACCAGCCATGAGGAACCAACCAATGACCCACCTGACCGACCAGTCCAGCCTCGACGACCTCGGCTCGGCGCTGAGCCGGGCGACCGAGCGAGACCTCCGAACGGCCAACCGCCGACCGGTCCGCCGCATCGCCCTGGCGGTGACCGTTCTCGCCATCATCGGCACCAGCACCGCGGCCGCGGCTGGCCTGTTCACGCCGAAGCAGGTCGCCGCCGGGATGCCCGCCGGGGCTGTCATCTTCACCGATACCCATCCGAGCTGCGTCCAGGACGCCGGCGCCAATGTCTTTCACTGCACGCTCTCGTCGGCGCCCCCACCTGAGACGCCCGACTTCACGGATGCGAAAGAACTCCTTGTCGTCGACGGCAAGGTTGCCGGCGGGTGCATCGGCAAGGACCGTGCCGGCATGACGTGGGATTGCTATATCGGCCAGGACGCCGTCACCCACGAGATCGTGTCCCAGGACTTCCTGGGCCAGCCGGCAGGGCCCGGCCGGGGCTGACGCCCGGGACGGCCGGGGCTGACATCCGGGACGGCCGCTGACACCCGGGACGGCGGCTGGCGCCCACCCACACCGCCCGTAGCCTGACCTCGACAAACGGCCCGCCTGTATCCGGCGGGCCGTTCACGCTGCCCATGGTCATCTCGTGGAAATGACGTAGCCGCGATCCACCCGGCATCCCCCAAACGACCTATCGACGGCGCCGAGTCTCGACCGTACGGTCAGGCTCCATCTCCCGCTGTTGAGAGCACCCCTTCGTGGCCATTCTCGAGTCGACAGACTTCCGCCGCCGATCCGGCCTGCTGATCCTCGTCTTCGGGGCGAGCCTAGCCCTCGTTGCGGCGACGGCTTTTGCCCTCGTGACCGTCGTCTCCGACGGCCTGACCCGCGCCGCGATCGACTCGTCGGTCCGCTCGGATCGTTCGCTCGTCCAGGGATTCGTGGCGAGCAATCTCTACGCGGCCGACTTGAAAGTCTCGGGTGTCGACCCCACACGGGTCAGCGCGATCGAGCTCCAGATCGCGGCCTTCATCCG
The DNA here is from genome assembly GCA_035490155.1 of Candidatus Methylomirabilota bacterium. Lineage (GTDB taxonomy): Bacteria > Chloroflexota > Limnocylindria > Limnocylindrales > CSP1-4 > CF-46. The sequence goes on from DATHGS010000248.1 coordinate 5,509, forward strand.
CCGCTCGTCGGTGGCCGGCCAGTCGCCGGGCATCGTCCACGTCAAGATCTGGCTGCCGGACGGGACCGTCCTCTACAGCGAGAGGGGGGACCTCCGCGGCGTGAAGCTCGGACTCGATGACGAGATCGCCGACGCGATCGGCGGCAACGCTGTCGCCTCGACGATCGAGGAGGCGGACAGCGGTGAGGCGGCAACCTCCAACCTGCCGCCCGGAACAGAGGTCCTGGAGGAATACATCCCGATCGAGCTGGGAGGCTCGATTCCGGCCGTCTTCGAGATCTACCGCGAGGCAACGCCGATCGTTGCGGCCGTCGACCAGACGCGCATGAACGTTCTCACCGTGACCGCGGTCGCCGCGGCCATCCTCGGCATCCTCCTTTTCCTCATCTTCCGGACCGCGCAGGCCCGGCTCACGCGGCAAACCAGGCAGCTATTCGAGGCCAGCCGACGAGATGCCCTGACGGGACTCCTCAATCACGGCTCCGCGGTGGCCGAACTGGCCACGCTCCTGGAGGCCACGCGCGAGTCGGGGGCGGCGGTCGGAGTCGCGCTCGTGGATATCGACGGCTTCCGGCTGCTCAACGAGACCTATGGTCATGCCGCGGGTGACGGCGCCCTCGTGTCGATCGCGCGGGCGCTTCGCACGGAGCTGTCCGTCGCGTCGACGATCGGCCGCTTCGGACCCGACGAGTTCATCGTCGTCGCGCCGCCCTCGTGCGTCGGCGACCTCGAGCCCGCGATCGATCGGCTACGGACGCGGATCGAGCAGCTGAGTCTCCAGTTCGGCGCCTCGGAACGGCTGCCCGTCTCCGTCAGCTGCGGGATCTGCTACTTCCCGACGAACGGCACAGCCGCCACGAATCTCCTCGCCGTCGCAACCGGAGCCCTGTCCGAGGCCAAAGCTGGCGGCGGCAGAGGGGTCAGGGTCGCCCAGCTCGACTCGGACGACCTGGCCATCGCCCAGCGCTCCAGCTTCGACGTCCTGACCGGTCTGGTCGAGGCCGTGGACACGAAGGACCGCTACACGAAACAGCATTCGGAGGATGTGGCCCGGTACGCCGTGTTCCTGGCCGATCAGCTCGGGCTGGGGCCGGAAGAACGCCAGTCGATCGAGCTCGCCGGGCTCCTCCACGACGTCGGCAAGATCGGAGTCCCGGGCACGATCCTGCGCAAGCCCGGTCCACTGACCGGTGACGAGTACGACGCGATCAAGCAGCACCCGGCGCTCGGTGATGCGATCGTCCGCGACCTGCCGAACGTGGAAGCCGTGAAGGCCGGCGTGCGTCATCACCATGAGCGCTGGGATGGTACTGGGTACATCGATGGCCTTGCCGGCGAGGACATTCCGCTGATCGCCAGGATCGTTTCGGTCGCCGACGCCTTCAGCGCGATGACGACCACTCGCCCGTACCGCAAGGCACTCACGGTTGCCGAGGCCCTCCACCGACTTCGCGAAGCCTCCGGAACGCAACTCGACCCCCGCCTCGTGACGGCTTTTGTCGACGCCATCGAGGCCGACACCCCGGGCCTTCCGGCCGACCTCCGCACAGGAGTCATGGGCCTTTCACGAGGCCGGGTGGCCTGACCGCTTGGCCGACGACGGGCTGATCCTGCGGCTGACGCCCATCTGAACCGCGGTACGATCCCCCGGCCGGCGACCGCCGGCGACTGACGGAGGCGATCGTGGAGCGAGTCGGATTCATCGGTCTCGGCACGATGGGGGCGGCGATGGCCGCGAACCTCGCCCGGGCAGGGTTCGCGGTGACTGCGTGGAACCGGACGCCGGACCGGGCGCCGGAGCTCGACGGCCTCGGGGTTGAGCGCGCGGCAACGCCCGCCGACGTTGCTCGCTCCGTCGAGACGCTCGTCATCTGCGTGTCAGACACTCCGGACGTGGCCGCCGTCCTGCTCGGGCCCGACGGCGTGGCCGCCGGCGCCCGGCCCGGGACGCTCGTCATCGACTGCTCGACGATCTCACCGGGGGCGACGCGCGGCTTCGCCAGCGAGCTCGCGAAACGTGACATCGCCCTGGTCGACGCACCCGTGTCGGGCGGCAGCGAGGGCGCCCAGAAGGCGACCTTGACGATCTTCGTCGGTGGCGAGGCGGCTGACGTCGAACGCGCCCGACCGATCCTCGCCGCCCTCGGCAAGACGATCACCCACGTCGGCTCGATCGGCTCCGGACAAGCGGTCAAGGCCGTGAACCAGGTCATCCTGGCCGGGACGTACCTCGGGGTCGCCGAGGGGATCGTGCTGGCGATGAAGGCCGGTCTCGACGTCGACCAGGTCGTCGGCGCGCTCGGGGGCGGGGCCGCCCAGAGCTGGGTCCTCGCCAATCGCGCCGGCCGAATGATCGCGAACGATTACCCGCTCGGCTTCAAGGTGGCCCTCCATCGGAAAGATCTCGGGATCGCCCTCGAGCTGGCCAAGGAGCTGGGCGCAGACCTGCCGGTATCGGCCCTCGCCGCGGGCCTTGAAACGGAGCTCATCGCGGCCGGCCACGCCGACGATGACATGTCGGCGCTGGCCCGGTCGATCCGCGCGCGTTCCGGTCTGCCCGACTGATTCAGGTCTGTCCGACTGACCGGATTTTCCCGCGGCGCCGATCAGTTGGCCGCGACACCGCTCTCGAGCCCGACGAGCAGCAACGGGTCGCCAACCTTTCCCGTATATCGCGGCCGGAATCGCTCCTCGTCGTACATGTCGCGGACATCGACCTTGCGAGGCCCGAGGCCCGGCTCCGGCAGCGTCGTGTAGGCGTACTTTCCGTCCCTGATCGCCACCATCTTGCCGGTCACGCCGTCGCGAATGAGGTCCATCGCGACGTTCGCGAACGTCATCGCGACCATCGAGTCGAGCGAGTCCGGTTCGCCGCTGCGGAGGTCGTACGTCAGCTCCGACGCGACGGTCTCGATGCCCGTGCGTTGCTTGATCTCGGCCGCCAGTGCCTCGCCGACATTTGCCTTGTGGCGATGCCCAAACATGTCGGCGTCGCCCACGTCCTGCATCTGCGCCCCGTGCCAGATCGCACCTTCGGCGGTGATCGCAAGGGCGTAGTGACTCGGGTTCCGAGCGTGATCCTCGGCCAGGACGGCCGCCAGCCGGTCGATATCGTAGGGAGCCTCGGGGATGAGGCAGCGAGTCGAGGTCACGTACGCGGCATAGAGCGCAGAGAAGCCAGCGTCCCGCCCGAAAATCCGGAAGATCCCGATCCGCTCATGCGATCCGAGCGTCGTCCGTTGCCTGTTGATGGACTCACGCGCGCGCGTGATCGCCGTTGAGAAACCGATGCAGTACTCGGTCCCCTGGACGTCGTTGTCCATCGTCTTGGGGATCGCGACCAGCGGGATCCCTTCCTCGACGAGGGCTCGCGAGAAGCTCAGCGTGTCGTCGCCGCCAATCGTGACGAGGACGTCGATGCCCAGCCGGGCGATGTTGTCGAGGACGATCGGCGTGAGGTCGAAGAGGTCGTCGCCGACGGCGAGGGACTCCAGTTGATCCGGTGAGAGCCACGCCGGCAGCGTCCCCCGGTGCATCTTCCGCGGATTCGTCCTGGAGGTGTGGAGCCAGGTCCCGCCGGTTCGGTCGATCGTCCGCGTGTTGTCGCGATCGAGGGGTCGGACGTAGTCGCGATCCGACTGGGCGCCCGGCCGGAGGTGGGTCAGGCCTTCCCAGCCCCGCCGGATCCCGAGGACCTCGTAGCCGAGCTCGGTCGACCGGTAGACAACGCTCTTGATGACCGAATTGAGACCGGGCACGTCGCCGCCGCCGGTCAGGATCCCGATCCGTCTCGTTGCTGCCATCGCGGCGCATCCTACCGCGACCGTCGCGGACGAGTCGGTTGCGGTTCGGTGGCTGGGTCAGCGAGCCGTGGGCCTGACGGCCGGCGAGTCGGCGGCCTGTATGATCGCTGGCATGAACTACGAGCTGTTCATGGGCGAGGCCCTCGCCGAGGCGCGCAACGCCCTCGCCCTGGGGGAGCGTCCGATCGCCGCAGTCGCCGTCGTCGACGAAGCGATGGTCGCCCGGGCCCACGATCGGGTCCAGGAGTCGAACGACCCGACGGCTCACGCGGTGGTGGTCGCACTTCGCGAGGCCGCTCGCAAGCTCGGCAAGGATCGGCTCGCCAGCGCAACGATCTTCGCCACCCTCGAGCCCTGCGCCATGTGCGTCGGGGCGATGCTCGAAAGCGATGTCGAGACGCTCGTCTTCGCCGTCCCGAACACGCAGGACGGCGCAGCCGGCACGGTCATCCAGCTCGCCCAACACCCCAACCTCCGGCGCCGCGTGAAGATCGTCAGCGGCATCCGCCGCGAAGAGGCCGAAGAGCTGTTTGCCGCCGCGGGGAGCGTCGCCGGCTAGTCCCTCGCGGTCCGCGGCCCATACTTCTCAAATACGAACCCGTGTGGTGATACGTCCGCAGCGTGGATCCGCCCGTCGTCCGATTGGGGCTGCAGCGGAGCCGCTTGAGCGTGGCATTCGGCCGAGGCGGGTCCTTTTCCAAGAGCAACCGCCTTCGCGAGCCACTTATCACTACCCCGGTTGGTAAATGAAGCATTTCCGCCACGGGCGAAGCCGGCCCGACCGGTCGCGGCATCGACGTTTGGTATCCTCTGCCGCGGAGAGGTGTCCGAGTGGTTGATGGTGCCGCTCTCGAAAAGCGGTGTGCGAAAGCACCGCGGGTTCGAATCCCGCCCTCTCCGCCAGATACGCACGCCGGGCGAACGTCCGGGCGTGCGTTGGCATCTCCGGTCCTCGCTCACGCACCTTCAAGTGCGCTCGCTCCGGTCCTCGCGGCCGCCTTCGCCCGAACGCCCGGCCGGCGCGCTGACGATCCTCCCGATTCACGCCGGACGTCCGGGCGTGCGTTGGCCTCTCCGGTCCTCTCGCTCTCGATTGACGAGGGAGCGGGTCGCTGGCTGATGTTGCCGGTACTCTGTCCACTGGGAGAGGTCGCCTAGTGGACTATGGCGCCGCACTGGAAATGCGGTTCGGGGCAACCCGTCGCGGGTTCGAATCCCGCCCTCTCCGCCAGCTACGCACGCCGGGCGAACGTCCGGGCGTGCGTTGGCCTCTCCGGTCCTCACTCACGCACCTTCAAGTGCGCTCGCTCCGGTCCTCGCGGCCGCCTTCGCCCGAACGCCCGGCCGGCGCGCTGACGCTCCTCTCGAATCTGGCCGAACGTCCGGGCGTGCGTTGGCTTCCCTGCGCAGGCTGATCTATGG
>DATHGS010000249.1:0-7422 GCA_035490155.1 Candidatus Methylomirabilota bacterium
GCGGCATAGGTGGCGTCGCCGCCACAACCACCCATGTCGGTCCGGCCGTCCGGCAGGACGACGTCATCGATCGAGAGCTGGCCGAGGACGGTGAGGTCCGGCGGTGCGGTGGTCATCGGACTCCAGGGGAGGAATGGATGCGGTGCGCGGTCTGGGGGTTGACCGCGCACCGCGGTCAATAGTCACGGAAACGTCAGCTCACTCCGGCGGGATCTCCGCGTAGGCGAGCGAGACGTCGATCCCGCGGGATCGGTTGTACATCAGGGCGGCGACGTACCACACGGTGCCGATCGCGATGACCGATCCCATGACGATGAGCGAGATGTCGCGGGTCACCCCGAACGCCCCGTTGATCGTCGAGTTCAGGACGAACATCAGCATCATCCCGCCCAGCACGATCACTCCGCCGACCCCGGCCAGGGTGACCGTCGGGACGCCGAGGATCCGGCGCCCGCCGGCGGATTGCCAGACCTCTGGAAGTCGATACGGGAAGAGGGCGCCCGCGACCGAGACAACGATGAACGCCGCGATCTGGGCGACCAGCGCGCCGAGGAGACTGGCCTGGGGGATCGCGATCAGGGCGATGAGCGCCAGTTCGCCCGTGATCGTCGCGAAGACGATGCCCTTGACGGGCGTGTGGTAGCGGTCGGAGACGTCGCCGAGCTGCCGCGGAACCATCCGGTCGAGGGACCACGCGAGCATGTAGCGGGTCGCCTGCAGCTCGGACAGCGGCGTGCCGTTGACGGCCCACATGACGAACCCGATCCCGAGGATCGCGAGGACGATCGGGTTGCCCGTCAGCAGGCTGACGATGAAGTTGAACCCGGGCGACACGGGCAGGCCGAGCTTGTCGCCGGGGATCGCCCCGAGGGCGCCGATCCAGTCGGCGCCAACCGCGTTGACGAACAGGATGACGAGCAGGGCGAGGACGGCGCCGTTGATGAGGACCCCGCCGACCATCGCGATGTACTGGGTCGTGGAGGCGCGCTTCACCTCGCCGCCGATCTGGGCCGAGCCCTGCGCATACCCGACGACGAAGAAAACCCACGGCAGCATGAGGATCGTGGCTCCGAGATCGAACCCGGGGCTGGCGCTTGGAAGGCTGTAGCCGGCAGCCTGGGCAGCCGGAATGATCTCTTCGAACTTGAGCCCGCCGAACTTGCCGACGAAGTCGTTCCAGGCGCCCGAGATGTTGGCCCCGCCGGTGACCAGGAGGACGATGGCGATCAGGATGCTGCCGCCCGCGAACAGGAAGGCCAGCTTCTGCCAGCGCCAGTAGCCCTGGCCGCCGAAGATGAGCAGGATCCCGAAGGCGACGTTGATCAGCGTTCCGAGGATGAAGACCCACAGGGGGTCGGTCATCGTCTTTGCCAGGTCGTTCAGCCCGGTCTGGCCGGTCGTGCTGGCGATCACCGACAGGGCGGTCGGAATCGCGAAGGTCAAGGCGAACCACGCGTTGAACCCGATCCAGAAGAAGATCAGCCAGATGCCCTGGCTCCAGGCCATGATCCAGCCGAGGAACGGGTGGAGGACCCGCGACACGAAGACGTAGTCGCCGCCGGAGCGCGGCATGGCCGCACTGAACTCGCTGTAGACCCAGAGCAGCGTGAACGCCATCAGCAGCGTCCCGATGACCACAGCGAGGAGCATGCTGCCCATCGGGAAGAACGTCTGCGCCTGCAGGAAGAGGAATACCGCGCCGATCCCCACGTTCATGCCGATGGAGTTCATCAGCAACGCGTCGGTCAAGCCGACCTCGCGGATCAGCCCGGTCGACTTTCTTAGGAAGACACCCGGACCGGATCCCCGGATACCGACCGATTCCTGCATTGCCCTCTCCTTCGCTGCGCGACCGCTCCCAGCGGGCGCCTACCTGCGGCTGTCGATGCGGAAAATGAAGCGGTCCCCTCGGTAGAGGACCTCGGCGACCTCGATCGGGCGCCCATCGGCGTCCTCGGTGACCGAGCGGGCGAGGAGGACCGGTGTACCGATCGTCACGCCCAGCAACTCGGATTGCGCGTCGTTGGACCGCTCCACCTCCAATGTTCCGGTTGCCTGCCCCACTCGGATCCCGAACTCTTGTTCGAGCGTTCGATAGAGCGAACGCCCCTCGCCGAACCCGTCAATCCCGCCGAGGCGGCCGAACCGGTCGCCGTCGAGATAGGCGTCGAGCGCGGCGACGACCTCGCCCCGGATCCGGGCCACGCGCCGGAGCCGAACCATCGGCGCGTCGGCGGGCAGACCCAGACGGATCGCGACGTCCGACCGGTCGGTCACGATGCCCTGGTCGAGGACCGTCACCGTGAACGGCACGTTCCGGGCTCGGAGTGCGTCCGTGAAGCTCTCGAGAAGGCTGACCGGCACCTCGAGCGCGGACTCGGCCACGAACGTGCCCCGGCCTTTCGTCCGGACGACGAGTCCGCGATTGGCGAGGTCCAGGAGCGCCTGCCTGACCGGGGCGATGCTCACGCCCAGGGTCTCGGCGTATTCGTGCTCGGTCGGGAGCTGGTCGCCTGGTCGCAGGTCTCCGGACTCGATCCGCTCCTCGATCGACCGGCGGATCTGGTCGTGCAGCGGGGCGGCCCTGGTCCGGCTCACGACGGTCATCTCATAATGTTATGAGATTATGTCAAGTGGTCCCTACGACTTGCTCCCGATGTCAGGCTGCGGCTTCGGCAGGTGGCGCCGCAGCAGCCGCCAGCGGAGGATCGCCCGGCGGTCCTCCCGCGCCGGGAGATCGACACCGCCGTAGCGCGCGAGCGCGTAATCGGCGGCCAGGAGGTCGAGCGAGAGCGCCGCACGTCCCTCCGCGCGGAGCCGGGCGGCGTGTTCCGCAGGAGTTTCGGCGGCCGCTCTGCGAACCTCGGGGTGGTCATCGATGTCGCGAACGAGGGCGATATAGGCCGCCGCAGCGTCGACTGGATCGGGCCGGCGACCGAACCGCCGCCGGCGCCGGGGTGCAGGGGCTTCGCCTTCGCCACGATCGATCGTCCGGGACTCATTAACGAGATCGGCGGCCGGTGGCTGGGTCCGCTGCATCCAGACGGCAACGAGCACGAGGATCACGATGATTGCCGCGATCAGGAGCAGGCCGCCGAGGCTCATCGCCATCACCTGCTCGACGACCGAGGGCCGCCCCTGGCCGACTGGCGCCCCGGGGACCGGGTTCGCCGGGGTGGCTTTGCCGGCGAAGATCCGGACGACGACGAACAGGATGGCGCCCGCGGCAAGGAGGAGGCCGAGCACCCGTCGCGCCGTTCGATCGAGTCCAGTCAGCACGGCGACGATGAGCATCGGGACCAGGGCGATCGCGAAAACGGCCTCGATCACCGTCCCCGCGACGATCGACAGCGGCACCGCGGCGACGATGGCGACCAGGATGACGGCAACGGTCAGCCCGAGCCATGTCGGGTTTCGACGCCAATCGAAGCCGCCATCGGTGCCGATCGCGGTCAGCCGGGTGAGCGCAAGGGCGAGCGTCGCGGCGATGATGAAGACGATCGAGGCGCTGAGCGCATCGGCCAGGAAGCGCCCGCGGAACGGCTCGCCGATCACGCCTCCGATGATTGCGGCGATCGCGAGGCCGGGCACGCCCAGGCCCAGGAGTCGGGTGACGGTGCCCTCGACGAGGGGCAATCGAGCGTAGGCGAAGCCCCGGAGGACGGCGAGACCGGCCATCAATCCACCCGGGTGGGCGGCGATCGCGGGTGCCACCCCGGCGTCGAGGGCCGCTCGCGCAGGCGGCGAGGCGAGCCAGCCGACGATGCCGGCGGCGACGACGATGGCGAGGGCGACGAAGGGCCAGCTCCGATCCAGCCGCCGCCCGAGGAGCCGGGCAGCGACGATCCCGAGGACCACGAAGACAGCGATCAGCGGGATGTCGAGGACCGGCTCGCGGAGGACGAACTCCTGGAGGAGCCCGCCAATCACGGAGATCCACGCGGCCTCCGCCACGACGACAAAGGCGACCGGGACGAGCTCGACGATCCTTGAGGCGGTGTCCGCCACGTGGCTGGAACTGGCGGGGATGCGGTCGGGCACCGTCCCGGTTCCGGTCATCAGGTCATCGCCAGGCGGCCGGCCGTCCGCCACGGTCCGTCGAGTCTCGCGCTCCGCGCCGCCAGGCCGGCCGATCTTGCTCGACCGGCATCGGCCGCGCCGCCGGGGCCGCAGGCGACGACGACGACCGGACAGCCGGCTCGCTCCAGGCGCCGCAGATGGGCCAGATATGGGGACGGATCGCGGGCCGTCACGACGACGACCGTCGTGCCGGGACGGACGACCCGCAGGATCATCCCGACGAGGCTCTCGAACGGCGCGGACGGGTGCGATGACAGGCGTGCGAGGAGGTCGAAGATCCGCTCCGCCTGACCGGGCGCCTCCGACACCGGCACGTATGCGTAGCGGCTCTTCGCCCCGTGGTAGCCGGCCGCCGCCAGCCCGAAGGCAGCCCGCTCGAGGGCCAGCGATCTGGCCAGGGACGCTGCCACGACAAAGAGCGATTCGAGCTCTTCCACGTCGAGCGCCGTATCCAGGGATGGACCGGCCGCGGTCTGGACGTCCAGGGCGAGGAGGACCTCGCGGTCGCGCGACGGCTCGAATCGCTTGACGACGGGGCGCCCGAGACGGGCGCTCGCTCGAGGGTGGATGCGCCTGAGCGGATCGCCGGGTGCGTAATCGCGGATGCCGGCGAACCGCGACGGGTCCTCGGTCAGGCCGAACCGTGCCCGATCGGCGCCACCCAGCGTGTCGCGGCGCTGGAGCACCGCAGCGGGGACGGTCCGCGGTCGGACGAGGAAGCGATCGACGTCACGCCGCCCCTCGGCGGCGGCCTGGCCGCCGAACAGGTCGCCGACGCTCAGCTCGACGGGGCCCAGCTCGTAGACGCCTCGGTGGTCCGCCCCGACATGAAACTGGCGGGTGACGCGCTCGAACGGGGCGAGCGTCCAGACGTTGCGCAGGACGGCGCTTCCGGTCCTTCCGAGGGCGAGCGCACGCTCGCGGATGACGACGCCGCGCGTCGCCGCGTCGTCGGCCCGAAGCCAGGCCAGCGGGAGGCGCTTTCGATTCCAGATCTCGACGGTGACCGGGATTTCCTCGCCCCAGCCGATCCTGTCCCGCTCGAGTCGCCGCCGATAGCTCACACCGTTCAGCCCGAACCGCGTCCAGACCTGGCGGACGGCCTCGATCATCAGGACGACGATCGAGAGGATCACCGCGACCGGCACCTCGAGGAAGATCCCGAGGAGGAGGAGCAGGATGGCGGCGAAGGCGACGCCGGTCATCGGGGAGGCGCTCCGACCTCAGCCGTCGCCGATCGGCGGCACCGGGACGGTCGCGAGGATCTCGGTCAGGGCGCTGTCAGTCGACGCACCGCGCAGGCTCCGATCGAGATCGACCACGAGCCGATGGGCGAGGACCGGCGCGGCCATCGTCTTGATGTCGTCAGGCAGGACGAAGTCGCGGCCGGCAAGGAACGCGGCGGCCTGCGCCGCCCGATACAGGGCGACGCTCGCCCGCGGACTGGCACCGAGCTGGAGGTCCGAGTGGCCACGGGTCGCCCGCACGACTGCCACGCCATACGCCTCGACCTCGTCGGCGACGCGGATCCGGCGCACCTCGTCGCGGAGTGCGATGAGGCGCGGTCCGTCCAGCATCGGCTCGATCGCCTCCAGCGGCTCGGCCGCGACCTGGTAGCGGCGCGCGATGGTCCGTTCCGATGGCTCGTCGGGGTAGCCGATCCTGACCCGCAGGAGAAACCGGTCGAGCTGGGCCTGGGGCAGGGCGAACGTCCCCTCGAACTCGATCGGGTTCTGGGTCGCGAGGACGATGAACGGGTCAGGCAAGGGGCGCGTCGTCCCCTCGATCGACACCTGCCGCTCCTGCATCGCCTCGAGCAGGGCCGACTGGGTACGCGGCGTCGCACGGTTGATCTCGTCGACGAGAAGGATGTTCGTGAAGACCGGGCCGGGCGCGAACCGAAGCGAGCCACCTTCGTAGAGGCTCGAGCCGGTGACGTCGACCGGGAGGAGATCCGGCGTTCCCTGGACTCGCTTCGAGTCGAGTGCGAGGGCGCGAGCGACGGCCCGAGCGAGAAGGGTCTTGCCTGTGCCGGGAACGTCCTCGATGAGAACGTGGCCATCCGCCAGGAGCGCCGTCACGATCAGGCGGAGTGGCTCCTCGGCGCCGACGACGGCCTTGCCGACGGCGGACCGCAGGTCGTCCCAGACGCGGCGCCCCGTCGCGACCCGATCGCTCGCGAGCCGATCGATCGCGACGCCATCACCGGCGACGCCATCGCCCGCGGCGGCCATCAACCTTCGGTCGCGAGGCGACGGAGGACGGCCGGCAGGATCCCGCCCTGACGGAAGTAGTCGACGTCGATCGGGCCGTCGAGACGGGCGATCGCCCCGAATCGTCGATCGGTGCCGTCGTCGTCGGTCGCAACCACGGTCAGGCGCTGGCGGGGCGTCGGTCCCTCGGCCAGGCCGTGGATCGTGTAGCGCTCGCGGCCGCTCAGACCGAGCGATGACGCGCTCTCGCCCGGCAGGAATTGGAGTGGCAGCACCCCCATCCCGACGAGATTCGAGCGGTGGATCCGCTCGTAGCTTTCGGCGAGGACCGCCCTGACCCCGAGCAGCGTCGTTCCCTTGGCGGCCCAGTCGCGGGACGAGCCGGAGCCGTATTCGCGGCCGGCGATGACCACGAGCGGAACGCCCTCGTCCCGATAGCGCATCGCCGCGTCGTAGATGAACTGCTCCTCGCCGTCCGGGAGATGGACCGTGTAGGGCCCCTCCTTGCCCTCGACCAACTGGTTGTGGAGGCGGATGTTGCCGAAGGTCCCGCGCATCATCACCTCGTGATGGCCGCGCCGCGCGCCGTACGAGTTGAACTCGAGCGGGCGGACACCGTGCTCCTGGAGCCACGTGCCGGCGGGGGACCACGGGGCGATCGAACCGGCCGGCGAGATGTGGTCGGTCGTGACCGAGTCGCCGAGAACCGCGAGGACCCTGGCATCGACGATGTCGGCGAGGGCGGGTGCGTCGGCGCGGAGGGCCTCGAAGAACGGCGGCTTGGCGATGTAGGTCGAGCTCGGGTCCCAGGCGTAGCGATCGCCGGCCGGGATCGGCAGCGCCCGCCAGCGATCGTCACCCTCGAAGACCACCGCATACGTCCGCCGGAAGAGCTCGGGGTCGATCGAGGTCGCGATGACCGAGCGGATCTCGTCGGGGTCCGGCCAGATGTCGGCAAGGAAGACCGGCTGGCCGTCCGACCCGCTGCCGAGGGGCTCGTTCAACAGGTCGATGTCGACCCGGCCGGCAATGGCGAAGGCGACGACGAGCGGCGGTGAAGCAAGGTAATTGGCTCGCACCTGCGCGTGCACGCGGCCCTCGAAGTTGCGGTTGCCCGAGAGCACGGCCG
>DATHGS010000250.1:0-4312 GCA_035490155.1 Candidatus Methylomirabilota bacterium
GCTCATGCTGATGACCCTCGCGCCGTTGGCACGCGCATAGTCGATCCCCTCAAAGAGATCGGAAAACATCCCGCGGCCATCGTCGCCGAGCACCTTTATCGGCATGATCGAAACGCCCGGCGCCATTCCGGCGATGCCAACGCTGTTGTTCGCCTGTGCGGCGATCGTTCCCGTTACATGGGTGCCGTGGCCTTCGCCGTCGATCGCATCGGCCCTCTCGTGGACGAAGTCGTATGGGAAGACGAACTTCGTGCCCACCAGGTCCTCATGACCAATCGTTGTGCCTGTATCGAGAACAGCAATCACAACGGACGATGCGCCAATCGACGACTTCCAAGCCGCCGGCATGCCAATTACGGGCAGGTCCGCTTGATACGGCGCGTAGTCAGGATCGTTCTGGTCTGCTGTCGCGGGCCAGTCCAACGCCGTCATGACCGCGTCGGGGACGACGGCGGCAACATCAGGATCGGCACGTAGCTTTGCTGCCAGCGCCGCAGCCTGGCCCGGCGCCGCCGTGACCACGGACCGATGAGCACCAACCGACGAGCTCCGCGCCGACGCGACGAGGGGTAACGACAGGTTCGGCTTGCGGTTGCTCTTCCAGAAGACGATCAGTCGGCCGCCCGGCGCCGAAGCGTCCGATGCGCGAACCGAGGCGGCTCGGTCCGGGGCACGCGCGGCGGCGATGCCGGCGGACGTCATCCCGGCCAGCAGAGCTGCCACCACGAGCGCGACGACGACGGACGGGCGGAGCGGCCGGGTTTGGAACGACACAAAAACCCCTCGAGGGACGGATGAGTGCGATCACGATAGCGGTCCGGACGGCCCCGACCAATGGCCCTCTCGTCAGGGTAACCGCCCGAAGCAATCCCGCGCGAATGTCGGCGAATACGGAAAAGCCGGCCCAACGGACCGGCTTTCGATCGTGGCGGGCGCGCGAGGCGCCGCTCTGTCAAGGGCGGATTATGCCGCGGCGGCAGTCGGTCGCTCGAGGCGAAGAGCCGTCCAGCCAAGCGCGATCCAGCCCGTCGAGAAGGCCAGTAGCCCCGCCAGGATCAGCACGGAGGTGACCACACCAGCGTCGCCAACGAGGGCGGGCACTATCCCGGTCAATCCGACGACCAGGACCGCGACCAGCACGATCGAACCAGTCGCAAGCAGCGCTGCGGCCCGGCGAGACAGGGCGCGGGTCTGGTAGGTCGCGACCGCGAAAAGAGCCGAGCCCAGGACCGTGCCGAACACGCCGAAGACCCAGATCTCCCAGGGGCTGAAGTCCCCGACGAGCGGCCGATCTCCCAGGACTGCCATGCCGACGATGCCGACGCACGACACCGCGGTCCCGAGAGCGGGCACAGCAAACGCGGTCCAGATCAGTCGCGGGTGCCGCCGGGCTTGGAATGAACTCAGGCCGATCAGCGCGAGGAGTAGCGCTGCCGTTCCGGCAAGAAGGAAGGCGGTCCAGGGGCTGGTGCCATCTTCTGAGTGGTCGATGGAGCTGGCGACGAGCCCTGCCAGAAAGAGGACGCCGCCGAGGATGGCGGCCGAGCCGCCGATGCGCAGAGACATCATGAAACCCCTTGTTTGGTGGGAGGCGGCATCGATGCCGCGCAGGTGGAGGTGGGCATCGATCGCCGCGAGCAGGATGTCTGCCACGTCGAACGGCCCGAGCGGACGCTCGTCGAGGATCGCCGCGAATTCGTCCCCGTAGCGGTGCCGCCATCGAGCGGGATAACAACGGATCAGCAGCGACTTCACGGCCGTGTGTCGCCGAGCTGACGGAGACCGCGCTGGGCGAATTCGGACAGGCCGCGGAGTTGCTCGGCGAGCATCGTCGCGCCAACGGCCGTGAGGCGATATGGCCGCCGCCGGTCAACAGGTGTCAGCGGTTCGACGAGACCGCGCTCCTCGAGGCGAGCGAGTGCGGCGTAGAGCGTGCCGGCCCCCATCGGTCGGCCGGTTCCCTGTTCGACGTCCTGCATGATCGCGTAGCCATGCTTCGGGCCGTCGCTCAGGCTGACCAGGATGAGCAGTGATGGTTCGGCAAACCGGCCGAACTCCGGGACCTTTGCTTCCATCAGATTTCCAGACTCCTACGACCGTCGATATATCGATAGGCGATATATACGCGTTTGGATCTGCGCTGTCAAGCAGTCGGTGGATTCTTTGCCTGGCCTCGTTCGGGACTCTAACCTTAACGTTAACGGCAAGGATGTGATAGACTCCATCGAGTGACCCATCTCGACGCCCCGCCCACCACCGAACCCGACCTGCTGCGCATCCACGAGGTCTCGGCCGAGACCGGTCTGACGACCCGGACGATCCGCTACTACGAAGAGCTCGGCCTGCTGAAGCCGGCTGCCCGGTCGGAGGGTTCGTATCGGCTGTTCGACCCGGACGATCTCGAGCGATTGCGCTTCATCAAGGGACTCCGCGACGACGCCGGCTTCAGCCTCGCCGAGATCGGTCAGCTACTCGAGGATGATCTCGCCCGCGTCCGCAATCGGAGCCGCTTCCGCTCGACGACCGATGCAACCGAGCGGCGGGCAATCCTCGAGGACGCCATGGGCCGGGTCGATAGGCAGGTCGCCACATTGCAGACCAAGATCGACCGACTCGAAGCGATGATCGCCGAGGCGCATGCCCGTCGGGCCCACCTCGAGAACCACCTCGCCGAGATCGACGCAGGTGCCGAGCCGGCGCCCCATGCCCACGAGTCGCGCCGATGACGAATCCTTCCGGCGCCATCCGCGGGTTTCACGGCGTCCGCGCCTTCCGCCATCGCAACTACCGGCTCTTCTTCGGCGGCCAGCTCATCTCGCTCGTCGGGACGTGGATGCAGCAAGTCGCCCAGGCCTGGCTCGTCCTCCAGCTGACCCACGATCCGCTCTGGCTCGGCATTGTGTCGGTCGCCCAGTTCGGGCCGGTCATCATCTTCGGCCTGTTCGGTGGCGTCATAGCCGATCAGCTCCCGAAGCGCAAGACCCTCCTCGCGACACAGACCGTGGCGATGGTCCTCGCTTTCATCCTCTTCGGGTTGACCGTGACCGGTGTCGTCCAGGTCTGGCACGTCCTGATCCTTGCCGTCTTCCTCGGCATCAACAACTCGATCGACATGCCGACCCGCCAGTCGTTCGCCGTCGAGATGGTCGGTCGCGAGGATATGACAAACGCCGTCGGGCTCACCTCGGCCCAGTTCAACACCTCGCGAATCATCGGGCCGGCTGTCGCCGGGCTGCTCATCGGCGCGTTCAATATCTCGATCGCCTTCCTCCTCAACGGCCTCAGCTACATCGCGGTCATCGCCGCGTATCTCGCCATGCGTGACAGCGAGCTCCGTCACGTCGAACCCGTCGCGCGCCCGACCTCCGTTCGGGGCGTGTTCGAAAACCTGGCGGAGGGCGCCCGTTACGTGCGCAACACGCCGCTCGTGCTGCTCGGTGTCGTCGTGGTCGGGCTGGTCGCGACGTTCGGGATGAACTTCCAGGTCCTCGTCCCGCCGCTGGCCGACAACGTCCTCCATGTCGGCGCGTCCGGTTTCGGTTTCCTCATGGCCGCGTCGGGTGTCGGCTCGACGATCACCGCGTTGTGGGTCGCGTTCTCCCGCAAGGTCGGCCCGACGCCGATCGTGATGGGCGCCATTGCGCTCGGTCTTGGGTCGATCCTCCTCGCCGCGTCGTCGTCGTTCGGGATCGCCCTCGTGGCGATGTTCATCGTCGGCGCCGGTGGAATCGGCATGGCCGTGACGGCGAACACGACAATCCAGCTGGCCGTCCCGGACCAGCTCCGCGGCCGGGTGATGAGCGTCTACACGACCGTCTTCGCCGGCTCCGTTCCGGCAGGCGGCCTGCTGATGGGCGCGATCGCCTCCGTCTGGGGCGTGCCGCTGGCGCTGATGGTCGGGGCGGTTCTCAGCCTGGCGGTCGGGCTCGGCGCGTGGGTCTGGCTCCGCCGAATCCGCGGCGTGCAGCCAGCCCGCGTGGTCCCGCTCAGTGCCCTTGCCGCGGCCGATATCGGCGCGATCGATCCCGAGGGCCGCTCCAGCGGCATGGCGGCGGAGTCGGAGCTCAGGGTCGCGTCTCGGCGGTGATCGGGGAGTGCCGGTGAGCCGTGCCGCGACGCTTCCGGATGGGCTGTACTTGGCCAAACTTCAACCACCGCAGCACTAGGGCTGCTCGACGCCTCCCCAGAGGACTACGAGGTGCCATGACGCTTCGCGAATAAGCGTCCCAAGGCTATCGAAGCCCATCTTGAAGCGCCAAGTGGCCAATTTGCGAGCACCTATCCGCGCGAAGACTCTCCTGAGTGAAATTTG
>DATHGS010000251.1:0-7515 GCA_035490155.1 Candidatus Methylomirabilota bacterium
GGATCATGCTGATCTTCCTCTTCGGTGGACCGGGCCTGAACATCCTTCCGGCCGGCGGCATCACGACGACCCGGCTATCGCCGCCGTTTGGCTCCGACCAGTACTGGATCTATTTCGGACACAAGCCGTTCGAGGCGCTCATCGACATCGGCCGCCACCTGATCCTGCCGGTGTTCACGCTGGTCGTCGTCAACATCGCCGGCGACAGCCGCTTCATCCGGGCGAGCATGCTGGAGGCCCTCAGCCAGGATTACGTCCGGACGGCGAAGGCCAAGGGCCTGCCGGGCCGATCGGTCACCTTCAAGCACGCGCTGCGCAATGCCCTGCTGCCGGTCGTGACGAACATCGGCCTGGAGATCCCGTTCCTGTTCACGGGCGCGATCGTGACCGAGACGATCTTCTCGTGGCCGGGGATCGGCAAGCTAACGATCGATGCCACCCGCGCCTTCGACTATCCCACCCTGATGGGTCTCCTCCTGATCACGTCGATCCTCGTCGTCTTCGCTAATCTCGTCGCCGACGTGACGTACGCCTTCGTCGATCCTCGAATCAAGTTCTGAGGGGACCGTGTCGGATCCGTTTCTTGCGCCGAATGCCGAGCCCGCCCCCGAAGAGATCGAGCTGCGTGCGGCAGAAGCCGGCCAGGACTACGAGGTCCAGCTCGAATCTCTGAACCAGTGGCAGCTGGCCTGGCGGAAGTTCAGGAAGCATCGACTCGCCATCGTCGGCCTGGCCATCCTGATCGTCCTGATCGCGGCGGCGATCTTCGGGCCGATCCTCTCGCCATTCGTGTTCAACGAGATCCCGAGGCCCGACAAGGCGGTCTACGCCGGCCGCCCGCCGTCGCTGGACCACCCGTTCGGTGAGACCGGCGGGCTCCAGCGCGACGTCCTCCAGCTCGTCGTGAACGGCGCCAGGACGTCGCTGATCATCGGCTTCAGCAGCATGGCGATCGGGGTCCTGATCGGCACCGTCGTCGGGGCTCTTGCGGGCTACCTCGGCGGGTTCATCGACAACATCCTGATGCGGATCGTCGACGTGATGCTCAGCCTCCCGCTGCTGTTCGTCATCCTCGTTGCCAGCCAGTTCTTCGGCAACGGCAACGTGCTCCTGATCATCATCATCTTTGGCGTCTTCAGCTGGATGGGCATCGCCCGCCTTGTTCGCAGCCTCTTCCTGTCGATCAGGGAGCGCGAATTCGTCGAGGCGGCGAAAGCGGTCGGTGTCCGCGACCGGCGGATCATCTTCCGCCACATCCTGCCGAATGCGATCAGCCCGATCGTCGTTTCGGCGTCGCTCATCGTGGCCGGCAACATCATCGGTGAGGCGTTCGTCAGCTTCCTCGGCTTCGGCGTCAACCCGATCTACCCGACCTGGGGCAACGTCCTGTCGAACGCACTGACGTTCATTCCGGTGGGCAACTGGTGGTGGCCCCTGTTCCCGGGCCTTGCGATCATCATGACCGTGCTTGCAGTGAACTTCATCGGTGACGGCCTGCGCGACGCCCTCGATCCGCGGTCGCGGGCATGACCGAGACGATCGAACTTCACGTCCTCGGAGCGCCTCCGCCGGACGACATCCTCCTCGACGTTCGCAACCTCCGGACCACCTTCCACGTGATGGACGGCGATGTCCCAGCGGTCGATGGGGTCAGCTTCCAGCTCCGTCCGGGGCGAAGCATCGGCATCGTCGGCGAGTCGGGCTCCGGCAAGAGCGTGACCGCCCTGACGATTATGCGGCTGCTCGACATCCCGCCCGCCGAGGTCGGCGCCGACAGTGAGATCTGGTTCGACGGCAAGGAACTCCTGCGGATGCCGATGGATTCGATGCGAAAGCTCCGCGGCAACGACATCGCGATGATCTTCCAGGAGCCGCTGACGAGCCTGAACCCGGTCTTCACGATCGGCGACCAGATCGCCGAACAGGTCGAGATCCATCTCAAGGTCAAGCGGAAGGAAGCCTGGGACCGGGCGATCGAATCGCTCAAGCTGGTCGGTATCCCGAGTCCGGAGCGACGCGTCAAGCAGTATCCCCACGAGATGTCAGGCGGGATGCGCCAGCGGGTCATGATCGCCATGGCGCTGTCCTGCGAGCCCAAGTTGCTCATCGCCGACGAGCCGACGACCGCCCTCGACGTGACGATCCAGGCCCAGATCCTCGAGCTCCTCAAGACGATCCAGGACAGGACGGACTCGGCGCTGATGCTGATCACCCACGACCTCGGGGTCGTCGCCGAGATGGTCGAGGACGTGGTCGTCATGTATGCCGGCCAGGTCGTCGAGACCGGCACCGTCGAACAGGTCCTGCTCGAGCCTCGGGCGCCCTACACGATGGGCCTGATCGAATCGATCCCGACCGTCGACAAGCGAGGCGGCCGGCTGTCGGTCATCAAGGGAACGGTGCCGTCGCCGTTCAACTTGCCGCCGGCCTGTCGGTTCGAGCCGCGTTGTCCGTATGCCTGGGATCTCTGCCGCAAGGTGCCACCGGAGCTCTACCCGACCGACCAGGCGAGCCAGTTCGCGCGCTGCCACCTGCACACGCCCGCCGGTGAGACCCGGCGTCGCGCGGCCCTCGACGTCCACGAGAAGGCGATGACCGTCGGGCGCGACGTGCGGGGTCCGGCGTGAGCGAGGGAACGATGCCGACAGGCCCATCCGAGGCCTCCGTGACCCCACCGGCAGCCCCGTCTGACAGCGGTCCGGTCGGCGATCGGGCCCAGACCGCCGAAGCGCCGGCGGCCTCCGGAGCTGCGACAACATCCGAGGCAACGGCGGCCTCCGAGGCTCGCCAGGACGCGGACGACGCCTCCGATAACCAGCGCCGGGTCGACAACGCGGCCGAGACGGAGCCGCTCCTCAGCGTCACCGGGCTCAAGAAGTATTTCCCGATCTACGGCGGCCTGTTCCGTCGCCAGATCGGCAGCGTCTACGCGGTCGACGGCGTCGACTTCGACGTCCAGCGCGGGGAGACGTTCGCCCTCGTCGGTGAGTCGGGCTGCGGCAAGACGACACTCGGGCGGTCGCTCCTCCGGCTGACCGAACCGACCGCAGGCAAGATCATGTTCGGTGGGCAGGACATCTCGGCGCTCAGCCAGGACGAGCTGCGCCCGGTCCGGCGGCGAATGCAGATCATCTTCCAGGACCCGTTCGGGTCGCTGAACCCGCGAATGCCGGTCAGCGACATCATCGGCGAGGGCCTCCTCGCCCAGGGCGTCAAGGACCGCAAGAAGCGCGACAAGAAGGTCGAGGATTCGCTCGAGATCGTCGGGCTCCGGCGCGACTACACCCGTCGCTACCCACACGAGTTCTCGGGTGGCCAGCGCCAGCGGATCGGGATCGCCCGGGCCCTCGCCCTCGATCCCGAGTTCGTGGTCTGCGACGAGCCCGTGTCGGCCCTCGACGTGTCGATCCAGAGCCAGGTCCTCAACCTCCTCGTCGACCTGCGCCGCGACTTCAACCTGACGTACCTGTTCATCAGCCACAACCTGTCGGTGATCCAGTACTTCAGCGATCGGGTCGCGGTGATGTACCTCGGCAAGATCGTCGAGGTCGGCACTGTCGAGCGGCTCTACAAGAACGCCCGCCATCCGTACACCGTGGCGCTCCTGTCGGCGATCCCGGAAGCGGACCCGCGCCGCCGCAAGAAGCGCCTGGTTCTGAAAGGCGACGTCCCGTCGCCGGCAGCGCCGCCGTCTGGCTGCCGCTTCCACACCCGGTGCTGGCTTCGCGAGAAGCTCGGCAACCCCGAGCGCTGTTCCACCGAGGAGCCGCTGCTGCGCGTGCTCGAGACCGGCCACACGTCAGCCTGCCACTTCGCCGAGGACGTCAGTGAGCAGGCGGTCTCCCAGGTCGTGGCGACCCAGTCGGTCGTCGAGACGGCGGTCGCCGATCCCGTGTGACACGCAGCCATGCGGGCCGCGGTCCGAGGCCGGAGGGCCCAAAACGCCATCGAAAAGGACGGATTCAAGAGCCTGGAGGGTGTCAACAACCGGACGAAGGGCGCGTTACTATTCGCGCCGACCATCGCGACCGGCAAGGGTGAGTCGGTAGAAGCCGAGCTCGACCGAGCAGGTCGTATGGAAAGAAGGAGGAGGTTTCATGGTTCGACTTCGAATCGGGGCGTTCGTCGCCGCGACCGCGATCATGTTCGCGGCCTGCGGCACGGCCGCGTCGCCGTCGCCAGCGGCGACCAGCCCGGCCGCCAGCGGCAGCACGGCGCCTGAGAGCAGTGCGCCGTCGGCTGAGCCGTCGGCGGCGGTCAAGGAAGGCGGCACGCTCGTCGTGGCCCTGCCGGGCGACATCACCCGGACAGACCCGGCAATGATCGACGACAGCAACTCGTCGTACGTCATGCAGAACGTCATGGAAGGGCTTCTCGCGCTCAAGCCGGGATCGACCAGCGAGATCCTGCCGGCCCTCGCCGAAAAGTGGACGGTCTCGCCGGACGGCCTGACCTACGATTTCAATCTCCGCCAGGGCGTCAAGTTCCACGATGGGACCGACTTCAACGCCGACGCGGTCGTCTACAACTACAACCGCTGGAAGAACTTTCCCAAGGAGCTCCAGGACTACACCTACTACGCCGGGGCCGTCTTCGGCGGCTACGGCGCCACGTCGAACATTGCGTCGGTCACGGCCAAGGATCCCGCGACGGTCGAGATCGTCCTCAAGAAGGCCCAGTCCAACTTCCTCATCGCCCAGACCCTGACGGTCTTCGCGATCTCGAGCCCGACGGCCCTCAAGGCCGGCAAGGCCGACAACACGGAGAAGGACGTCAGCAAGGTCACCTACGCCCAGGGCGGGACCGGGGCGATGGTCGGGACCGGCCCGTTCAAGTTCAAGGAGTGGGTCGTCGGCGACCACGTCACGATCGAGAAGAACGCCGACTACTGGGACAAGACCAAGATTCCCCACGTCGACGACGTCGTCTTCAAGCCCGTCGCCGAAGAGGCCCAGCGGGTCAACGGCCTGCAGGCCGGTGAGATCGACCTCGCCCAGACGATCGCACCGCTCGATATCGCCACGATCAAGGGCGACACGAAGCTCCAGGTCATCGATCGCGGCGAGTCGTGCAACACGATGCAGCTGTCGATGAACCACAAGTACACCCCGATCAAGAACGTCAAGATCCGCCAGGCGATCGCGGCTGCCGTGAACCGCCAGGCGCTGATCGACGCCTTCTATGCCGGTCTGGCGACGCCGGCCGACAACTGGATGCCGCTCGGCACCCAGTACGCCAAGCCGCTCGGCCTGCCCACCTACGATCCGGCGGCTGCCAAGCAGCTGATCGCGGATTCGGGCGAGACCGACCTGTCGATCGACTTCTACTACCCGTCGGACGTCACCCGGCCCTACATGCCGGATCCGAAGGGCATCTTCGAGGCGATCAGCCGCGATCTCGAGGCCGTCGGCTTCAAGATCGTGCCGCACACCGAGACGTGGCGGCCGGACTATCTCGACCACGAGTACGCCGGCAACTTCGAGATGTGGCTCCTCGGCTGGACCTGCGACTGGGCCGGCGCGGACAACTTCCTGAAGACCGCGTTCTTCGGCTATGTCGACGGCAAGCCGTCGACGGAGTTCGCGTACAAGAACGACGAGCTCGAGAAGACGATGAACGACGCTCTCGCAGCGACTGACGAGAACACCGCCAAGACGCTCTGGGAGCACGCGCAGGATCTGCTCAAGACGGACCTGCCGACCGTCCCGCTCATCAACTCGACGCCGCCGGCAGCCGCCCAGGCGTACGTCAAGGACTTCGTCGGAAGCGGCGGGCTGAACGAGTACCTCAACTCGGTCTGGCTCGACAAGTAGCTCGCACTGACGAGCGGCCCGGCTCCGCCGGGCCGCTCGTCGACTTTCCCGCAGGCGCCATCCCCTCTGCGCAGGAGAACGTCGGCGCTCCATGCTGAAGTACATCGTCCGCAGGTTGCTCGGGGCGATCCCCGTCCTGTTCGGCCTGTCATTCGTACTGTTCGCGTTCGTCCACCTCCTGCCGGGTGACCCGTCCCGGGCGATCCTCGGCCAGCACGCGACCCCGGAGGCGGTCGCCCGGCTACGCGAGAACCTCGGGCTGGACCAGCCACTCTACGTCCAGTACGTGACGTACCTCGGTCAGCTCCTCCGCGGCGACTTCGGGGCGAGCATCATCAACAACCGCCCGGTGCTCTCGGAATTCGCGATCCGCTTCCCGGCAACGATCGAGCTCACGCTCGCGGCCCTCATCTTTGCCGTCCTCGTCGGCATCCCCCTCGGACGGCTGGCCGCGCGCCACGCCCAGAGCTGGATCGACGGCGGCGTGACCGTCCTCAGCCTCGTTGGCATCAGCATCCCAGTCTTCGTCCTCGGGCTGGTCTTCGTTCACATCTTCGCTGTCCAGCTGCACTGGCTGCCGACCCAGGGTCGCCTCGATCCGCGAGCGAGCCTCGACGTCAGGACGAACTTCATGCTTGTCGACACGCTTCTCGATGGCCGACCGGACCTTTTTGTCGACGCCCTCCGCCATCTCGTCCTGCCGGCGATCGCCCTTGGCTCGATCCCGCTTGCCATCATCGCCCGGATCACCCGGGCCTCCGTCCTCGACGTCACCAACGAGGACTACGTTCGGACGGCCCGGGCGAAGGGCCTCCGCGAGCGTCGCGTCAACGATCGCCACATCATGCGCAACGCCTGGCTGCCGGTCGTCACGGTGATCGGCCTGCAGGTTGGCGGGCTCCTCGGCGGGGCGGTCCTCACCGAAACGGTCTTCACCTGGAACGGCGTCGGCCGGTGGGTCGTCGACGCGATCGGCAACCGCGACTACTTCGTGGTCCAAGGCACCGTCCTGATCTTCGCCCTCATCTTCCTCGCGGTGAATCTCGTGGTCGACATCGGCTACGCCTTCCTCAACCCCCGGATCAGGTACAGCTGATGGCCGCCCCGACGATCTCCGTCACCGCCCCGGGTGCGACCCGGGCGAGCCACGGCCTGTGGCGCGACGCGCTCCGCCGCCTGATCCGCAACAAACCGGCCGTCCTCGGCATGGTCTGCATCGCGATCTTCGTCACGGCCGCGATCCTCGCCCCGGTCATCGCCCCGTACGGCCCGCTCGCGGGGACCCTCGCCGACCGCTACCAGCCGCCGAACGCGGCCCATCTCCTCGGCACGGATACGCAGGGCCGCGACGAGCTGACCCGGATCCTGTACGGCGCCCAGGTCAGCCTCCAGGTCGGTGTCATCGCCGTGATCATGGCCCTGATCATGGGCGGGATCATCGGGGCGGTCGCCGGCGGCGTCGGCGGCAGGATCGACGCGGTCCTCATGCGGATCGTCGACGTCCTCCTGGCGATCCCGGGCATCCTCCTCGCGATCGGGATCATCGCCTGGCTCGACCGTGGGATCCTCCAGCTGATGCTGGCCATCGCCGTCACCTATGTCCCGATCTTTGCCCGGCTGCTGCGCGGCAGCCTCCTCGCCCTGCGCGAGTCGGACTACGTGACCGCCGCCCGCTCGATCGGGGCGAGCAGGATGCGGATCC
>DATHGS010000252.1:0-4347 GCA_035490155.1 Candidatus Methylomirabilota bacterium
AGAAGGAGGAGCGCGACGGCAATGTCGGGACCGACGAGGCTCACCGTCAACTCGAAACGCTCCAGAAGACGACCGACCGATTCATTGGCGAGGTCGATCGCGTCGGCGGCGTGAAGGAACAGGAGGTCCTCGAGGTCTAGTGGCCCGCACACCGATTGCCAGGCCAACCGACGCTCCGCCGACGGCCCACCACGGTGGGCCGGCGCAGGAGCCGGCGGTCGTCATGGCAGTCCCCGGTGAGCCCGGCATCGTCCCGACCGAGCTGCCGCGCCACGTCGCCATCATCATGGACGGCAACCGCCGCTGGGCCCGCCTCCACGATCGCGCCGAGATCGAGGGTCACGCGGCGGGCGTCGAGGCGATCCGGATCCTGCTCCGCCACGCGGTTCGGCGCGGTGTCCCGGTCATGACGCTGTACGCCTTCAGCCGGGAGAACTGGGCCCGCTCGGACGACGAGGTCACCGGCCTGTTCGGCCTCCTCGAGCAGGCGATCCGGAGCGAGACGGCGGAGTTGCGCGCGCAGGGCGTCCGGATCCGCCTCCTCGGCCGCCTCGACGAGCTGCCGGAGGCCACCCGCGCGTCGATCGACGCGGCGCTCGCCGAGACCGCCGACGGCGATCGGCTCCTGCTCAACGTCGCGTTCAACTACGCCGGTCGGACCGAGCTCGTCGACGCATTCCGGCGAATCGTCGCCAGTGGCATCAACCCCGAAGCGATCGACGAAACCACGATCGCCGAATCGCTGTACACCGCCGGCCTGCCGGACCCCGATCTGGTGATTCGAACCGGCGGCGAGCAGCGGCTCTCCAATTTCCTCATCTGGCAGTCCGCCTACGCCGAGTTCTACTCGACCGAGGTGCTCTGGCCGGACTTCGGGGCGGAAGCCTTCGACGCCGCCCTGCTCGAGTTCGCCCGACGGACCCGGCGGTTCGGGCGCTGACGAGCCGGCCGGGCGAGGTCGGCGGGCCGTCGGCGCTGCGCCAGCGTGCGATCAGTGCGGCGGTTCTCGTGCCGCCGCTCATCGCGATTCTCCTGCTCGGGGGGCCGTGGATCGTCATCACGATCGCGGTCGCAACCGGACTGGCGGCGTTCGAGGTCTTCGCCCTCCTGCGCGGGGCGGGCTACCCGTCGATCCCGATCCTCGGCGTCGTCATCGCGGTCGGGTTGGTCCTCGACGGCGCCGCGCCCAGGATCCTCCAGGGCAGCGGCGTCATCCTGATCGCGGTCGGCGCGATCCTGGCCGCGGTCGGCGCCTTCACCCGGACGGATCCGCGCGAGGGCCTGCCGACCTGGTTCGCGACGGTCTTCGGCTCGATCTACGTGGCGCTCCTCGGGTTCGTCATCCGGCTCGGGGCCGCGGGGCCGGCACTGCCACCGACTGCGCCCCTGGCCGGCCTCGGCGCCGAGCGAGGCTGGATCATCCTTCTCGTCCTCGGGGTGTGGGCCTACGACACGGGCGCCTACTTCGTCGGCAAGCGCTTCGGAAAGGCTCGGTTCCTCGTCCACATCTCGCCGTCGAAGACGTATGCCGGGCTCGTCGGCGGCCTCATCGCCTGCACCGCGGTGGTGACCGCTATCCTCGTCGGCCTTGGCCAGCCGACCGCGACGGGCCTCGTTCTCGGGCCGCTGCTGGGTCTCGCGGCGCAGGCCGGCGACCTCGCTGAATCGATGCTCAAGCGAGCCGCCGGCGCCAAGGATTCCGGGAATCTCATCCCGGGTCATGGTGGCGTCCTCGATCGGATCGACTCGTTCCTGTTCGCCGCTCCCGTCGTTACGCTGTACGTACTTGCCGCGGTCCACTGATCTCGCTCGTCCGCTCGGCGTCGCGGTCCTCGGCTCCACCGGGTCGATCGGGCGGCAGGCGATCGACGTCCTCGAAGGGCTGCCCGATCGCTTCCGCATCGTGGCGCTCGCGACAGGCACCAACGCCGTCGCATTGAGCGACCAGGCGGCTCGCCTCCGGCCTGCGGTGGTCGCCCTCGGCGAGGCGGCCACCGGCACGGCACTCCACCTGCCGTTCGGCACGGGGCAGTACAGCGGACCTGACGCCCTCACGGAGCTCGCGACCCGCGCCGACGTCGACCTTGTCGTCGTCGGGACCGGTGGGGTCGTCAGTCTCGGGCCCGTCCTCGCCGCCCTCGCTGCCGGCAAGGTCGTCGCAACGGCCAACAAGGAAACGCTCGTCGCGGGTGGTCATCTCGTCATGCCGCTGGCCCGCGACCTCGCCTCCGGTGTCAGCACCATGCGGCCCGGTGACCCATTCGGCAGCCCGCTCGCCTGGCTACGCCCGATCGATTCGGAGCACTCGGCGATCTGGCAGTGCCTCGTCGGCGAATCGCTGACGAGCGTCGCAGCGCTGATCCTGACCGACTCCGGCGGGCCCTTCCTCGACGGCCCGGGCGACCTCGCCGCGGTCACCCCGGAGCAGGCCCTTCGACACCCGACCTGGTCGATGGGAGCGAAGATCACGATCGACTCGGCGACCCTCGCCAACAAGGGCCTGGAGGTCATCGAGGCCCACTGGCTGTACGATGTCGACTACGACGCCATCGAGGTTGTCATTCATCCTCAGAGCGTTGTCCATTCCGCCGTTCGCTTCGTCGACGGCTCCCTGAAGGCCCAGTTGGGCACCCCGGATATGCGACTTCCCATCCAGTACGCCCTCACTCATCCAGACCGCCGGCCCTCGCCCGCGGCCCCCGTCGACCTGGTTGCTGCCGCGCGGCTCGACTTCCGGGCACCCGATGAGGGTCGCTTTCCGGCTCTCCGGATCGCTCGTGAGGCGGGCCTGATCGGCTCCCGCGCGACAGCCGCCCTGATCGCCGCCGACGAGGTCGCCGTCGAGCGATTCCTCGCCGGCACGCTCGACTTCCCGGGCATCCCGGCCCTGCTGGAAGCCGCGATCACTCGCTTCGGGGCGGGCGGCGACCAGGCCCCCGACCTCGCGACCCTCGTCGCCCTCGACGCCGAGGTCCGGGCGACATACGCCAGCGGTGCGATCGGCGGACGGAGCGGACGGACATGAGCGACCTCTTCCAGGGCGCGGTCACGATCCTGCTGTTCTTCCTGATCCTCGGCTCACTCGTGCTCATCCACGAGCTCGGCCACTTCGTGACGGCCCGTCTCGCCGGGGTCCGCGTCCTCGAGTTCGGCATCGGCTTCCCGCCGCGGGCGAAGGTCATTCGCAGCGCCGGCGAGACGCTCTACACGTTGAACTGGCTGCCGATCGGCGGCTTCGTCAAGCTCGAGGGCGAGGACGGCGACGAGGGCGACGACCCGCGCTCGTTCGTACGCGCCCGCCTGCCGACCAAGCTGATCATCCTCGTCGCCGGGGTGGCGATGAACCTGTTCGTCGCCTTCTTGATCTTCACGATGATCGCCTGGCTGGCCACGCCGCTCGTCGGGCTGAAGTTCTTCGAGGTCCAGCCGGGTTCGCCCGCCGCCACGGCGGGGCTCCAGCCCGGCGACGCCATCGTCGCCGTCGACGGCAGGCGTTTCGAGTTCTTCGGCCAGGCCCAGATCCTGACGGAGCTGCGCGCGAGCGCGGGCAAGACGGTCGACCTGACGATCGAGCGGCCGGACGGGTCCCTGCGAGATCAGCAGGTCACCCTGCGCGCGACCGGCCAGATCGACGCGACGCACGGTCCCCTGGGGATCAGCTCGTCCGCCGACATGCCGTTCGAGTTTCCGATCTCGTATCAGGGTCATGATCCCGTGACGGCGATCGGTCTCGGGGCCAGCCAGACGGAACACTGGTTCGGGGTGATCCTCGGTGGTCTCGGCGATCTCGCCAAGTCGTTCGCCGCCGATCCGACCGCCGCCCCGCCGGCCGCCGGGCCCGTCGGGATCGCCCGCCAGATCGGCGACGTCTTCTTCGGCTTCGGCCCGATCGTCACCCTCTACGTCGCCGGCATCCTGTCGGCCAACCTGGCCCTCGTGAACGCCCTGCCGTTCCCGCCGCTCGACGGTGGCCGGATGCTGATGATCCTCCTGAAATCGGTCTTCGGCCGCCGTCTCAGTCTCCGCGTCGAGCGCCTGACGTACCTCGCCGGGTTCTTCGTCCTGTTCGCGTTCCTCATCTGGGTCAGCGGCTTCGACGTCCTGAAGATCCTCCGCGGCGAGCTATGAGCTCGGCCGACTCCCTGAGGCCGCGACGCAGGCCGACGGTCAGCGTCGACGTCGGCGGCGTCCTCGTAGGCAGCGCCCACCCGATCGTCGTCCAGTCGATGACGAACACGGACACGGAGGACGCCGACGCCACTGCGATCCAGGTGGCCCGCCTCGCGCACGCAGGTTCTGAGCTCGTCCGGATCACCGTGAACACCGACGCGGCGGCCGCGGCGGTGC
>DATHGS010000253.1:0-2018 GCA_035490155.1 Candidatus Methylomirabilota bacterium
CTGGAGAAGGCCGACATCACCGGCAACGTCAGCTACGACCCGGAGAACCACCACCGGATGCAGCTCCTGCGCCAGGCGAAGGTGGCCCGGATCGCCGACGACATCCCGCCGCTCGAGGCCCACGGCCCGGAGCGGGGCGACCTGCTGATCCTCGGCTGGGGCTCGACCTACGGGGCGATCCGCAGCGCCGTCGAGCGGCTCCAGGCCCAGGGCCGAAGCGTCGCCCACGCCCATCTCCGCCATCTCAACCCATTCCCAACCAACACCGAGAAGGTCCTCCGGAGCTATCGCAAGGTGCTCATCCCGGAGGTCAACCTCGGCCAGCTGCTGATGCTGATCCGGGCCCAGTTCCTGATCGATGCCGAAGGCTACGACAGGGTCCGGGGCAAGCCGTTCCGGATCGCCGAGATCGTCGAACAAGCCGAGCGCATCCTCGGAATCCGGGACTGAGAAGAACGAGCGAACGATACCCATGACTGAGCAAACGACCCCGACAACGCCACCATCCGACCAGCCGCCGCTCTCGGCGGAGAATGCCGCCGTCATCCAGCTGACCCGCAAGGACTTCGTGTCCGATCAGGAGGTCCGCTGGTGCCCGGGCTGCGGCGACTACTCGATCCTCGCCCAGACCCAGAAGCAGATGCCGGACTTCGGCGTGCCGAAAGAGAAGATCGTCTTCATCTCCGGGATCGGCTGCTCCGGGCGCCTGCCGTATTACATGAACACGTACGGCTTCCACACGATCCACGGCCGCGCGCCGACCCTCGCGACCGGCCTCAAGGCCGCACGACCGGACCTCATGGTCTGGGTCATCACCGGCGACGGCGACGCCCTGTCGATCGGTGGCAATCACGTCATCCACTCGATGCGCCGCAACGTCGACATCACGATGGTGATGTTCAACAACCGCATCTACGGCTTGACGAAAGGCCAGGCGAGCCCGACGTCGGAGTTCGGCAAGAAGACGAAGTCGACCCCGGCGGGAACCGTCGACACTCCGATCATGCCGCTGACGATCGCCCTCGCCGCGGAGGCGTCGTTCGTCGCCCGCTCGGTCGACACCCACACGGAGCATCTCCAGGGCACGCTCCAGCGGGCGGGGATGCACCACGGCTCGACGTTCGTCGAGGTCCTCCAGAACTGCAACATCTTCAACGACGGCGCGTGGCGCGATTTCACCGACCGCGAAGTTCGCGAGGACCGGATGCTCGTCCTCGAGCATGGCAAGCCGATGATCTTCGGCAAGGACCGCGACAAGGGGATCCGCCTTCGCGGCCTTCACCCGGAAGTCGTCACGATCGGCGAGAACGGCATCTCGGAGAGCGACCTGCTGGTCCACGACGAGCGCGCCGAGGAGCCGTACCTCGCGCTGATGCTGTCGCGCATGTTCTGGCCTGACTACCCGGTCCCGGTCGGCGTCCTGCGGGCCGTTCCGCGACCGACCCACGACCAGCTCATCGAGGGCCAGATCGCCGCCGCAACGGCAGCCCAGGGCAAGGGCGACCTGGCCGAGGTCCTCGCCAGCGGCGAGACCTGGACCGTCGACTGACGGGACGAAACGGGAGCCGGAGGAACCGATGCGCTGCCCGCAATGCGGCTTCGAGAACCTGATCGGGTCGGATATCTGCGACAACTGCGGCGCCGATCTCGCCGGGCGCGACACGCCGGAGCCCGCGACGACGTTCCGCGGTCCGCTGCTCGGCGAGCATCTCGACGAGCTCGAGGTTGGCGAGCCCGAGATCATCGATGTCGCGGCGGATGCCGCCGAGGCCGTCCGGCGGATGCACGAAAACGGGACCGACCGCGTGCTCGTCGTCAACGGCGGCCGCCTCGTCGGCATCTTCACGGACCGTGACGCGGTCCTCAAGGTCGCCGGCCGGCCGCTCGAGAAGCGACCGATTGCCGAGCTGATGACCCACGATCCCGTTGTCCTCCGCCACGACGACACGATCGCGGTGGCGATCAACAAGATGGCCGTTGGTGGCTTCCGACACATCCCGATCGTCGAGCACGGACGG
>DATHGS010000254.1:0-2430 GCA_035490155.1 Candidatus Methylomirabilota bacterium
GTCGACGAGCCACAGCTGGGCGATCGAGTCGTAGACGAAGCCCGTCCCGTTGAACATGTAATTGAGTCGGTCGATGTAGCGATAGTCCGGCTCGGGCGGATCGCTCGGCTTGCGCTTCTCGTCGAAGCCGCGGAGACGTCGGTCGTCCTTGCGGGTCGCCGCCCGGGAGCTGGTCGTCACGACGAGTTGCGAGCCATCCGGAGACCATGCGAACCCGGTTACGCCGCGCGGCAGGTCCGTCAGGCGGCGAGCCTCGCCGCCGTCGAGCGGCAGGAGGTGGATCTGAGTGGCATCTTCACGGTCCTTCGGATTCTTCGGCGCCTCGGGCTCCTCCTCGACGTGCAGTCGCCGATCCGACAGGAAGGCGATCGATCGGCCATCCGGCGAGAATCGGGCGTGCCGGTCCGTCCTCGCCCCGATCGTCAGCTGGCGCGGCTCGCCGCCATCGATGGGCACGAGCCAGATCGCCTGGCGGTAACCGTCGCGACGAGGCGCGCTCGTCTGAACGGTGACCATGGCACGGGTTCCGTCAGGGGAGAGGCGCGGGTCCGTCGGGATGCGGAGCCGGTAGAGATCGTCGGGTGCGATCGGACGCGCCAAGGGATTCCTCCGCGAGTCTGGTGGGCCAGTGGAATGGGCACGCGGCGACGTACCGGAGTCTAGCGGCTACCATCGCTCGACGATGCGCGACCAGCTGTCGTTGCGGCTCGAGCCGGACGTCGCGACGCTGCCCAACCTGCCGGCGACGCTTCGGCCGATGCTGCCGCGACCGCTGGCGGAGCCTTTCGACTCCACTGCTCACCTATTCGAGCCGTCGTGGGGTGGACTGCGGGCCCTTGCCTTCATCGGACCGGCCGACATCGCCGGATCCGGCGACGTGCGGATCTTCGACGGGGAGGGCCGCGACGTCGCCCCGACGCTGTCCGAGCTGGCCGGGCTGGCGGTCCGGATCGATGCCCGATCCGCGGTACTCGACGGCGAACTGGTCGTGGTCGACGCGGCGGGCCGAGCTGACGCCGACGAGCTGGCCCGACGCCTGGCCGGCGGCCGAGGCAGACCGGTTGCGTTCCTCGCCTTCGACCTGCTCCACATCGACGGTCGATCCCTGCTCTCGGCGCCGCTGGATCGACGGCGCGAGCAACTGCGGAGGGTTCTTCGGCCGGGTGACGAGGTGGTGGCCGTACCCGCGATCGCCGGGGAGGGCCGGGCGCTCCATGAGGCGGCCGCGGCCCAGGGCATCGCCGGTGTCATGGCTCGCCAGCGATCGAGCCCCTACCTGCCGGGTGTCCGATCGCGGCTGTGGCGCTTCATCGCGGCCGGCGGAGAAATGGGCAGTACCTCCGATGGCGCGGCGGCCGCGCACGGGGCCGCTTCGTCTCCTGGCGCCACGACACCATCCAGCGAGGTGGAGGCGGATCTCGAAGGTGGGTTGTCGACCCCCGCGTCGGCGCCGGTCGTCGCCCTGATCCGGCGGTTGCCGTTGCTTTTCGATGACTGAATCTGCGGCACGCAGCCGACGGTTCGCCAAGTATCCGGTGACAGCGAGAACCACATAGGACTTTTGGAGCTTGCAGGGGCAGGACTATCGGCTACTGTGGCCCTTCGAACCGCCGAGAGGCGTCAGCAGCAAGGGGATCCGATGTCTCGCAACCTCATTCTCGCCACAGGTACATTCCTCTGGACGGCCTTCGCCGTCGATGCGATCGTCCACGTCGCCACCGGTTTCTGGATCGCCCCGGCGGTCGCGGGGATCGTCGGCGTGGTCTGGGTCGCGATGCGACGGATGCGAGTGCGACGGGGCCTGCCCGAAGCCTCCTGAGCCGCGTCGCCGGCACCGCCGTCTCGGCGATCAGCCCCGGCGCGCCGCCGCGACGTACGCTCGGAGGCCGGGTCGCTGGCCGTACAACAACACGCCGGCCGAGTAGATCCGGACCGCGATGACGCCGACGATCCCGATCGCGGCGATCAGCAGCCCGAATGACAGGACGACCTCCCAGGCTTCGACGCGACCGATCGACAGCCGCGTCAGCATGACGAACGGGCTCCAGAACGGCACGTACGAGGCGAAGCGGATGAAGCCCGCCGTCCCGCCGGACAGTGCCAGGACGGCCTGGAAGTAGCCGACGATCGCGATCAGGCTCAGCGGCAGGGCGATGATCTGGAGATCCTCCGGCCGGCTGACGAGCGAGCCCGCCGCGGCGTAGATGAGGGCATAGAGCACGAAGCCCAGGACGTAGAACCCGGCAAAGGCGAGCAGCAGACCGGGTGACAGGGCGACCAGTGACGGTGCGACCGAACCACTCGGGCCGAGCAGGGCGACCGACAGCCGCTCCTCGGCCACGAGGGCCAGCAGGGCGCACGCGATGATCACGGCGTACTGGGTCGCTCCGGCGGCGCCGATACCGAGCACCTTGCCGACGACCAGCTGGC
>DATHGS010000255.1:0-6177 GCA_035490155.1 Candidatus Methylomirabilota bacterium
CGCAGGCGCGGCGCAATGAGCTCGCCCAGCGCGACGTCGACCACCCCGACCTTGATCCCGCTGCCGCCGACGTCGACGCCGATCGCCAGGCTCGCTGGGGAGGACGTTGTCGGCAGGCTGGCCGGCGAATACGGAGAGGACGGCGTGGGGTCGGCCATCTCAGAAGTAGTTGATGCTGATGCCGCCGTCGACGACCAATGAGGCGCCGTTGGTCCAGCGCGACTCGTCGGAGGCGAGATAGAGAGCCATGTTGACGATCTCCTCCGGCTTACCGAAGCGACCGGTCGGGTTGCGGGCGAGCCGGATCCGCTTGGCCTCCTCGTCCTTCACGAGCCAGTCCATCAGCAGCGGCGTCTCGACCGGTCCCGGGCAGATCGCGTTGGTCCGGATCCCGTTCGGGCCGAACTGGACGGCGAGGCTGCGCGTCAGCGCCAGCAGCGCGCCCTTCGAGGCGGTGTAGGCGTCCTGCGGCACCGAGCAGCCGAGCAGTGCCACGAACGACGCGATGTTGATGATCGAGCCGGAACCCTGGCTGACCATCTGCGGGATCGCGAATTTGCAGCCAAGGAAGACGCCGCGGACGTTGACGGCCATGACCTGATCCCACGTCGCGACATCCGTGTCGATCACCGAGTGGTCGGCCTCCGGCATGATCCCGGCGTTGTTGTAGAGGACATCGACGCGGCCATACGTCGTAACCGCCTGATCGACCATCGACTTCGCCGAGGCCTCGCTCGAGACGTCCGTCTTGACGAATGTCGCATCGCCACCGGCCTCGCGGACGAGCCGGACGGTCTCCTCGCCGGCCGCCTCACCGAACTCCGCCACGACGATCTTCGCCCCCTCGGCGGCGAACATCTGGCTTGCCACGCGGCCCATGCCCCCGCCGGCCCCGGTGATGATCGCGACCTTGTCGGCCAGGCGCATCGAATCCTCCTGATCCTCCGGGCGGCATATCGAGCCCGCCGTCATCCTGTGGACGGCCAGAGTAGCGCCCGCTGACTATCGTTGTAAGGGTCCGGCGGCTTGCCGGTTTGTGGAGGTGCCAGGTGTCCCGAGACGAGTTGTTCGATGCGATCGACGCGGGCGACGAGGCACGTCTCGCGGAGCTCCTGGCCACCGAGCCGGGCCTGGCCGGAGAGCGCGACGACGACGGCGTCTCCGCCGCCCTCCATGCTCGCTATCGCGACAACCACGATGCCGTCGCACAGCTCCTCGCGACCGATCCGGAGCTCGACATCTTCGACGCCGCCGGTCTTGGGCGGCCGGATCGACTCGCCGACATCCTGGTCGCCGATCCGGCTCTGGCCTCCGCATTCGCCAGCGACGGGTTCACGCCGCTTCACCTTGCGGCGTTCTTCGGCGGTGTCGAGGCAGCGCGTCTGCTCATTGCCAACTTCGCGCCACCTAACGTGGTGTCCCGCAACGCGCTCCAGGTCATGCCGCTGCACAGCGCCGCGGCCGGCAGCCACGTCGGGGTCGCGCGTCTCCTTGTCGCGGCAGGGGCCGATGTCAACGCGGTCCAGCCCCACGGCTACAGGCCGCTCCATGCCGCGGCCCAGAACGGCAACCGAGAGCTGACCGAGCTGCTGCTCGCCGCCGGCGCCGACCCTGCCGCTCGCACCGACGACGGCAAGACCCCTGCCGACCTTGCGGCGGCCGCGGGCCACGAGGAGATCGCGTCGCTCCTGGGACCCCGCTAGCGTCGCGTCCCGCCCGTCCCGCCCGTCCCGCCCGCGCGGATTCTCGCCCCACGTGCACATCGGACGAGTCTTGCCCGTTAACAGGTCCGGATCAGGTCATTTCGTCAGCGCGTGCACGTCCCACGAGAATCCCTGACAAATTTGGGCCAGAAGCGGGTCCAGGACGTCGCATGTGCACGTCCCACGAGAATTGACAGTACGGGCCCGGTTCAGCTCCGCTCGAGGTATCGCTCGCGGTCCCAGTCGTGGACGATCGAGTCGTACAGCTCCTGCTCGACCCGGGCGGCATTCAGGTAGTGGTCGACGACGTCCTGGCCGAAGATCTTCGGCGCGGCCTTCGACGCCTCGAGCTCGGCGATCGCCTCGTAGAGCGCGCGCGGCATGCGCGGCACGCCCTTGGCGATGTAGCCGTTGCCCTTGAACTCTTTCGGCGGCTCGAGCTTCTTCTCAATGCCCCACAACCCGGCCCCGATCATCGCCGCGTACGTCAGGTAGGCGTTCATGTCGCCACCCGGGAAGCGGTCCTCGACGTGGAGGTTCGAGCCGTGACCGACGAGCCTGAACCCCGTGGTCCGGTTGTCTCGGCCCCAGACGATGTTGACCGGGGCCCACGACAACGAGGCGTAGCGCTTGTAGGAGTTGATGTTCGGGGCGATGAAGATCGCCAGCTCGCGGGAGAGGGCCATCATTCCGGCGACGAACCAGGCGAACGTGTCCGACATGCCGTACGGCCGTTTGGCCTTCTCGTCGTGGGTCAATGAGCGAGATCCGTCCTTGTTCCAGATCGACATGTGGAGATGGCCCGACGATCCGGTCCAGGTATGGTCGGGCTTGGCCATGAACGACAGTCCGAAGCCGTTGAGCCAGGCGATCTCCTTGGCCCCGTGCTTGAAGATGACGCTCCGGTCGGCCGATTCGAGCACGTGGTCGTAGCGGATGTTTACCTCGTGCTGGCCGGGCGCGGCCTCGCCCTTGCTGAACTCGATCGGCACGTCGGCGGCGGTCATCTGGTTGCGCAGCAGGCGATGGAGGGGCTCGGCCTTGGTCGCCTGGAGCAGGTGGTAGTCCTCGTTGTAGTAACCGAAGCGCTCCGGTGGGCCACAGCCCTTGCGATTCGAGTCCTCCCACGACTCCTTGAGGACGTAGTACTCGAACTCCGAGCCGGCCTTGACGGTGATGCCCATGGCCGCCGCCTTCGCGACCTGGCGCTTGAGGATCGTCCGCGGCGAGACCGGGATCT
The DNA here is from genome assembly GCA_035490155.1 of Candidatus Methylomirabilota bacterium. Lineage (GTDB taxonomy): Bacteria > Chloroflexota > Limnocylindria > Limnocylindrales > CSP1-4 > CF-46. The sequence goes on from DATHGS010000255.1 coordinate 2,944, forward strand.
CCTCGTGGCCCTCATCGGTGAACGTGTCGCTGAGGACGAGGGCCGTCTTCTCGAGCCACGGCAGGAACCGGAGCGTGTCCCAGACAGGCTCGGCGATCCAGTCGCCGTAGCCGGTCTCCCAGTTCATCAGCGCGAAACCCTCGGGCGTGTTCATCTCCATGTCGGTGCCGAGGAGGTACGTGCAGAAGTGGGCGCCATGGTCGATGACGCCGTCGATGAAGGCCTGGGCCTGGACGCGTTTGCCCATGAGCCGGCCCTGCATGTCCGTGAGGGCGACGATGAGCGTGTCGATCCGGCCGTCGCGGACCATCGCCTGGAGCTCTTCGAGACGCGGATGAGCCGCGCTCTTGACGTGCTGATCGGTGCTCATCGTGCCTCTCGGTCCAGTGGGTGATGCGGTCGGCCGGCCGAAACCTGCCGACCGCATCGGTGGCTATGGTCAGACGCCGCTGAGTCCCTCCGCGGCATGTTCGAACTCGCGCTCCAGCTCGGTCAGCTCGGCCTCCTGGCCCATCACCTTCGGCCCCATGAAGCGCGATCGCGCCCATCCGAAGTAGTAGATGAGCAGCAGGATGACCGTGCCGACCATGAACGGCCACGAAATGTTGCCCGAGGTCGGCCAGGAGAAGAGGACCATCAGGACGACGACCCAGAAAATGGCGAGGTAGGCGACGGGCTTCGACCAGCGGCCGAGGCTCCAGACGCGCTCTTTCAACCAGTCCGATGTCGTGGCCCCGAGATAGATGACGACCCCGTATGCCGCGTACAGGAAGATCGTGCTGATGGCGGTGACGATGATGATCGCGGTCCCTGTCCCGACGATGAACGCCGCGACGGTGAACAGCCACGACACGACGACCATCGCGATGAGCGAGTTGGCCGGCGTCCGGTAGCGATGCGAGACCTTCTTGAGCCAGCCTGATCCGGGCAGACCGTCGTCGCGACTGAATGCGAACAGCATCCGACCCGCAGAGGCGACCGACGACAAGCCGCAGAACGCCATCGCAATTGCGATCGCGGCACTGAGCAGGTTCCCGAGCGTCGATCCGAGGTTGTAGACGAGGATGTCGATCACCGCGACGCCGCCACCGAAGTAGTACTGACTGGCTGTCGGCAGGGTGGTGTCGTCGAGCGTGGTCGGGAAGAGCGTCGACAGATTCGGCAGGTGAGTCGACAGGGCGAACAGGAAGACGAAGCCGACGACGGCCGACACCGCGACCGACAGGAACAGGCCCCAGGCGCTCGCAACCCGCGCTCCGACCGTCTCCTCGGCGACGTGCGCCGAGGCGTCATAGCCCGTGTACGTCCAGTTGGCCTGGAGGAGCGAGAAAAAGAACGCAAGGATGATGGGATACGCGACGGCGGGCCCGTATTGGAGGTTGGTGAACCCGAGGTTGTTATTCCACGAGCCGGCGGTATCCAGCGGTTCGATGGCGAACAGGTGCAAGCCTGATTGATCTGGCTTTCCGCTAATGAAGACGAGGACGACGACTGCCGCGACGATGACGATGTGCCACCAGACGCTGACCTGGTTGAGGATCGAGACCAGGTTGATGCCGGCGATGTTCATCGCGAGCTCGATGAGCATGAGGATGCCCATCGTCACGAGCTGTCCGTTCAGGACGCCCGGGATCACCTCGGTGGTGTTGAACGTGCCTCCAAAAATGCGATCGACGATCGTCGCGTTCAGGAAGCCCGCCGCCGCGTAGTTGATCCCGGCGACGATCGCGAACTGGCCGATCAGGTTCAGCCAGGCCGTCCACCAGCCCCAGTTCTTGCCCTTCATCCGGGACGCCCAGTAGTACAGGCCACCGGCGGTCGGGTAGGCGGACGCGATCTCGCCCATCGAGGCTGCGATCAGCAGGACGAAGACCGTGACGAGCGGCCAGCCGATCATGACGGCGGCAGTGCCTGCCCACGCCAGTCCGTAGTCGTAGAGGATGACCGCGCCGGTCAGGATCGAGATGATCGAGAAGCTGATCGCGAAGTTGCTGAAGCCGCCCATCGACCGGAGCAGCTCCTGGGCATAGCCGAGCTTGTGCAGATCGGCGGTGTCCTGGTGGATGACGTCTTCCCTGGATCGAGCCTGAGTCATCGAAACCTCCCTCAGTCGTCCATACCGGCGGAGTGCCTCCACTGCCGGCCGCCGGCTCCTCCCTTGCCGGCGCATGAGATCCGGCGTGGGGTGCCGGAGCGGTGACGCGTGGGCGATTGCTGTCCCGGTGGCGGTCCGTCGCGCGGCGACCCATCACTGGGTCGAGCTGACGCGCGTGTCGGTCGCTGGCCCTCCTTTCGGCGCTGAAGGGCTGACATGCCCGGACGGGCCTGATCGGGCGGATGATACGCGCTGATTCGACCGATCGGAAGGCCTCGACGCATGGTCCGGGGCGGCGCGGCCGCCTAGGATTGGCCGATGGAACCAACGGCGCTGCCCATCCTCGAGCTCGGCGTCCTGCTCCTCCTGGCGGCGCTGGCCGGCTGGCTGGCCCGCCGCGTGCGGCTGCCGGCGATCGTGGGCTATCTCGCGATCGGCCTCCTCGTGTCGCCGTTCACGCCGGGTTACGTGGCCGACCACGACAAGCTCCAGCTCCTGGCCGACGTCGGCGTGGTCCTGCTGCTGTTCGAGGTCGGCATCGAGGTCGACGTCGAGCGACTGCGGCGCGAGCACGGCCAGATCCTCTGGGCGGCCCCGCTCCAGACGCTGATCACGAGCGGCATCGCGACCGGCGCCGGGCTGGCCGCCGGGCTGCCGCCGTTCGGGGCGGGAGCCGTCGGGCTGGGCGTGGCGCTGTCGTCGAGCGTCGTCATCGTCAACATCACGCGGAGCCGCAGGCGGACGACGACCCGCGAGACCGAGGAGGCCCTGCTGGGCTGGAGCGTGCTCCAGGACATGACCGGCGTCGGGCTCGCGATCATCCTGCTGGCGGTCTTCGGGTCGGCCGGTCGGTCGCCCGCATTCGCGGTCGCCGGTCTTGCGGTGTTCGTCGTCCTCGCCGTCGTTGCCGCCTGGCTGCTGCCGCACATCCTGCGGCGGCTTCGTTCGGAGCACGACCTGTTCCTGATCATCTCCGTTGCGAGCGGCCTGGCCCTCGCCGGGGCCGGAGCGATCGCCGCCGGCATCCCGCTTGCCCTGGCGGCCTTCGTCGCAGGCCTCGCTATCACCGAGAGCCACGACGCGGCCGAGGCGCGTCGGCGCCTCCTCCCGTTCCGCGACCTCTTCGCGGTCCTCTTCTT
>DATHGS010000256.1:0-4007 GCA_035490155.1 Candidatus Methylomirabilota bacterium
CGCCACGACGGAACACCTGAAGGGCGCCGACGGGCTCATTCACGCTGCCGGAAGCTACCGGATCGGCATTGCGCGCAGCGAGCACGGCAGGATGTGGGACGCCAACGTCGGGACGACGACCCGCGTCCTCGACGCGGCCGAAGCCGCGGGCGTCCCACGAATCTTGTACGTGTCGACCGTCAACGTCTTCGGGAACACGCATGGCCAATCGGTCGACGAGACCTACCGCCGCGATCTCCGCGAGGACTTCCTGAGCTGGTACGACGAGACGAAGTACGGCGCCCACGAGGTCGCCCAGCAGCGGATCGCCGACGGCGACCCGATCGTGATCGTGATGCCGAGCCAGGTCTACGGCCCCGGTGACCACTCCGGGTTCGGGGAGCAGATGCGGCTCGCCTTCGAGGGCCGCCTGCGCTACCGGGCGGTCGACGACGTCGGCGTCGGGCTCGTCCACGTCGACGACCTGGCGGCCGGGATCGTCTCCGCCCTCGATCGCGGCCGAGCAGGGGAGTCCTACGTGCTCGCCGGACCGGCGATCAGCCTCCGGGAGGCAGTCGACCTGGCCGCGGCAATCGGCGAGCACCGTCCGCCGAGCCTCCGCATGCCGACGAGCCTCCTGCGCCTGCTGGCACCGGCCGGCGGGCTCATCGGCCAGCCGAATATTCGCGAGGTGATCGCGGCGTCCGCGGGCGTGACCTATTGGGCCGGCCACGACAAGGCGACAGCCGAACTCGGCTTCGAGCCCCGCCCGATCGAGGCCGGCCTCCGCGACACCTTCCGGCCCGCCTGACTACACTCCGGACGATGGCACGCGAGCTTCCGATGTTCGAACCCGCCCCGGCGGCGGGATCGAGCCCTCACCACGGCTCGGCGGCGCCCGAGACGATCGCGATGGGCGGCTCGATCACGCCGCTGCGTCGCCACCCGGACTGGATCAGGTCGCGGCTGCCGTCGGGCGAGAACTACCACGACCTCAAGGGCCTTCTCCGCGGGCTCAACCTGAACACCGTGTGCGAGGAGGCCCGCTGCCCGAACATCGGGGAGTGCTGGGACCAGCGGACCGCGACGATCATGATCCTCGGCGATACGTGCACCCGCGCCTGTGGCTTTTGCGCGGTGAAGACCGGACGGCCGACGTGGTTCGACGACGACGAGCCGCGACGGGTCGCCGAGGCGGTCGGCGCGATGCGGCTCGAGCACGTCGTCGTGACGAGCGTCGCTCGCGACGATCTGCCCGATGGCGGTTCGCGGATCTTCGCCGAGACGATCCTGGCGATGCGTGAGACGAGCCCCGGCATGGGCATCGAGGTCCTCATCCCAGATTTCGATGGCTCCGACGACCGATTGCGCACGGTGATGGACGCTCGGCCGGACATCCTCAATCACAACCTCGAGACCGTGAAGCGGCTCCAGAAGCCAGTCCGCAAGCGCGCCCGCTGGGATCGCTCGCTCTATGTCCTGCGGCGGGCGAAGGAGATGAGCCACGAGATCGGCTACCCGGCTCACACGAAGAGCTCGCTGATGGTCGGGCTCGGGGAGGAGCGCCACGAGCTGACCGAGGCCTTCGAGGCGCTCCGCGAGGTCGACGTCGACATCCTGACGATCGGCCAGTACCTCCGCCCTTCGGAGAAGCACCTCCCACTCGAGCGCTACTACCACCCCGACGAGTTCGCCGAGATGAAAGTCGAGGCGCTCGCCCTCGGGTTCAAGCACGTCGAATCGGCGCCGCTGGTCCGCTCGAGCTATCACGCCCGCGACCAGGTCCCCGGCGCGGAGCTGCGAGCGGTGCGACGCGCAGCAACGATCGATGCCGAGGGACGGGTCGTTCCCGCGGCGAGCTGACTCCTGCCGTTCTCGGGGCTGGACGGAACAGAACACGCGTTCTATTATCGATCGCATGACCGCGGAGTACCGCGAGGAACCCTGTCGCTCGGCGCTCAACCGGGTGTCCGGGATGCCGTTCGGCTGGTCACTCAATCCCTACATGGGCTGCGCCCACCGCTGCACGTTCTGTTACGTCCGGGCATTCGAGCGCCGAGCGGATCGGCCGTCCGATGATCGTTACGGCCGATCGATCCGGGTCAAGGTCAACATCGTGGAAGTCCTCCGGCGTGAGCTGGCGCGGAAGCGATGGGCCCGCGAGGGTGTCGTCATCGGCGCGGCGACCGATCCCTACCAGCCGGCCGAGGGGCGCTACCGGCTCACTCGCGGTTGCATCGAGGCGCTGGCAGAGGTCCGCAACCCGCTGACGATCATCACCCGCGGCCCGCTCATCGTCCGCGACGTCGACGTCCTCAGCGAGGCAGCCCGGCGGGCCGACGTGTCGGTCACGTTCTCGGTGCCGACGCTCGACCCGGAGATCTGGCGGACGACCGAGCCGGCGACGGCTCCGCCCCGTCAACGTCTCCGCGCATTGCGCGTGCTGGTGGATGCCGGGATCAGCGCGAGCGTCGGCATGGCACCGATCCTGCCGGGTCTCTCGGACCGGCCGGAGCTCATGGCCGACGTCGTCCGCGCCGCACGTGACGCCGGGGCGACGTCGATCTGGACGAATGTCGTCAACCTCCGACCGGGAACCCGCGAGCATTTCCTCGAGAGCCTGGCCCGCGACTGGCCGGAGCTCGTGCCGCGCTACGAGCGGCTGTATGCCGGCCGGGCCTACCCGACTAGGGACATGGTCGAGCCGGTCCGCCGCGAGGTCGCCGAGCTTCGGGAGCGGTTCGCCATCGCCGATCGCCGCCAGGTCCGACTGCTCCCAGTACCGGATCCATCACCGCCCGCCGAGCAACTGGGTCTCGAGGCCGTCGGCTTCGGCGGTGACGAAGCCCGGTTATCGGCGCCGCTGGTTACGCCGGCGCGCCGGTCCCGAATCGCCTGACGCCGGAGTCGGCCTCGGCTATCCTCCGGACATGGCCCGTCAGCTCTCCCGCAAGATCCCGCTGGCGGAGCTGCACTGCCATCTCGGCGGCGCGGTGACCCCGGCGATCATGTGGGGGATCGCCCACGCCCAGGGCATCAAGCTCCCGACGAAGGACTACTGGGAGTTCCGGGACATGATCACCGTCTCGGACAAGCGCAATCGCTCCTTTGATGGGTATCTCCAGCTGTTCCACTGGACGGAGCTGATCCAGTCGAGCCCGATCGCCGTCGAGCGCGCCGTCTACGAGGTCGTCGGCGGGGCCTACCGCAAGAACAACGTGACGACGATGGAGCTCCGCTTCAACCCGATGAAGCGTAACCGCGGCGGCGAGCAGGACCTCGACCACATCATCGCCGCGGCGTCGCGCGGCATGGATCGGGCGACGCTCGAATACCCGGTCAAGCCGGGGCTCATCTTCTGCCTCGACCGGGCATTTCCGTACGAGCTCAACGAGATCATCGTGGAGAAGGCGATCGGCTGGCGCGACCGCGGCGTTGTCGGCGTCGACATCGCCGGCCCCGAATCCGCCACGTTCCGGGTGGCCGATTACAAGCGGCTCTTCCGGCGGGCGCGCCAGTACGGCCTCGGGATCACCGTCCACACGGGCGAGTCCGGGTCGGTCGACGAAGTGGCCCGGGTCGTCGAGCTGCTCGAGCCCGACCGGATCGGTCACGGCGTGAAGGCCGCCTACGACCCGCGGGCGATGGAGATGATCCGTGAGCGCGGGATCGTTCTCGAGATCTGTCCGACCTCGAACCTCAACACCCGGGTCGTCTCGGGCTGGGACGAGTTCCGCTGGATCTTCGACACGTTCCGCCGCAACGAGGTCCGCTTCACGATCAACACCGACGGACCCGAGATGCTCAAGACCTACATCCGCGACGAGCTCGCCCAGCTCGGACGCCTGGGCATCCTGTCCGTCGCCGACCAGGAGGTGGCCGCGGCCACATCGCTGGCCGCGTCGTTCGTCCCAAACGTCTCCGACGTCCCGCCACCCCGGATGGAGCCCGCCTCCCGCGTGGCCGTGGAGCGCGAGGAAGCCTGAGCCCCGCCCGAGGGAGGCCATCGGACCGGGTGTAACGTGACC
>DATHGS010000257.1:0-2501 GCA_035490155.1 Candidatus Methylomirabilota bacterium
TGCGAGGTTCGACAGGCGGACCTCGAGCGTCGCCTCCCGGGCGTGACGATCGGCGGCCAGGTCGAGGAACGCGACGAGCAGCCGCTCGCCGATCCCCTGCCGGCGCCAGGCCGGATGAACCGCGAACGTCGTGATATGGGCCTCGTCGACCATCAGCCACATCCCGCCGTAGGCGACGATCCGGTCGTCGATCCGGGCGACGAGATAGCTCGCGAGCCGGTTCGTCTCCAGCTCGCTGCGATAGGCATTGGCGGGCCACGGCGCGTTGAAGCTGGCCAGCTCGATCTGGTGGACCGCCTCGAGATCCGCCACCCGCATCGGCTCGATGAGCAGCTTCAACGGTGGTCGCGCGACCACGTCACCTCCCCGCTCGACGCGCGGATCCCGCGCGGCAGCGTCACGTATTCCGGGACCAGCCCGGCGAGGTCATCCAGTTCGCCGGCCGCCAGCCGCGCCGCCCCGAGCCGGAACAGCGCTCTCGCCAATCCGTTCCGGGCCGCATCGCCGCGGGCGACGGCGTCGGCGGGGGCCCGCCCCTCGAGGTCGACCGCCACGATGCGGTCTCGCACGTCGATCGTCGGCTCGTCGCCGCCTGGCAGCAGCTCCGGCAACTGGCCGGATCGGACGGCGACGCGGTCGTTCGGGCCGGCCGGCAAGAGCAGCAAGAGCGAGATGGCCGCGTCGGCGTCACCCGCGTCGCCCTCACCCGCGTCGACGTCACCCGCGTCGCCAGACACGCGAGCTGCCTCGAGGAGCCCCTCTGCCGTCGAGACGCCGACGATCGGCAGGCCGAGACCGTGGGCGAGGCCCTTGGCCGTCGCCAGCCCGACCCGCAGCCCGGTGAAGGCTCCCGGGCCCGTCCCGACGACGATCCCCCGCAGGTCGGCAAGCGTCGCGCCCTGCTCAGCGAGGAACGCTGTGAGTGTCGGCAGGAGCGTCTCGCCGTGCTGATGGCGGACCGGCCACGTCCGAACGGCAATCCCGCCGGCGGGCCCGTCCCGCCCGTCATGGCCTCCGGAGCTCCCGCCGAGCCCGACCACGGCCTGGCTCGTCGCGGTGTCGATGACGAGGATCACGGGAGCATCTCGAGATATCGCCCAAGACGTGGTTCGCCCGCCCGAAGCGTAATCGTGCGCGGCTCGTCGCCGGTTCCCTCGATCGTGATGTCCAGGCGCGCGGCCGGCAGGATCGCCGCCATCCGCTCCGGCCATTCGACGAGGGTGACGCCATCGGCCTGGCGCTCGTCGAGGAGCCCGCCGCCGAGGACGTCGGACGCATCGGCGAGCCGATACAGGTCGACGTGGAAGAGCGGCAGTCGGCCTGCGTACTCGGCCATGAGGACGAAGCTCGGCGAGCTGATCGTGTCTGTCACTCCCAGCCCGGCGCCGAAGCCCTTCGCAAGTTGGGTCTTGCCCGCCCCGAGCTCGCCGCGCAGGCAGATGAGATCGCCCGCGCTCGCCGCCCCGGCGAGACGCGCGCCGAGCTCGCGCGTCGCGGCGGCGTCGCCGGACACGACTCGTCGTTCGAGAAGGACGGGTGCGGGCATCGAGCCGAGGGTAGCGGAAGGGCCAAAGCCGTGCCGGGGCGGTCGCCCCGTGGCACGGCCGGCGCCCGAAGTCAGCCGAATCGCTCCAGGTCCGCCAGCGCGATCGCGACGGGCGCGGGTCCGCCGACGTGGACCCAGGCGGCTTCCAGGAACGTCCCGCCGACGAACCGCCGGAGCCCCGCCAGGCCCTCCCAGTGACCCTCGCGGCCGGCGTGCTCGCCACCGCGGACGCGAACCAGATCCGGCGCCGGCGGATCGAACTCGATCGCGGGCTCGTTGAAAACCAGCCCGGGCGGATCGGTCACGATCGCAACCTCGCGGCCGACAAGGGCATGCAGAACGGCCGCGATGGGGCTGGCGATCGGGCGCCGGAAGGCGCCGTCGAGGACGAGGACGGCAAACGTCGGCAGCCGGTGGAGAGCGGCCCGCTGACGGCTCTCCGAGGCCATGAAATCGCGCCGCTCCTTCCCCGCGAGGCCGGCGACGATCACCCCGCGGAGGCCCATCGCCCTGGCCCTCGTCAGCGTCTCCGCCTCGATCCGCGAGCCGACGACGAGGATCGACCCCGCCAGGCCGACGTCGAGGCTGCCCGGCCGCAGGAAGAGACCCGGACTCGTCTCCCCGCCACGCTCGATACCGGCGCCGGCAAGGACGCCACGTGTCGGGTCGCCGAGGACTTCGACGCCGCGCAGGATGCGGCCCTCCGCCTGGAGGGTGACGCCGATCCCTGCCCGGACGTCGCGGACGACCCCTGCGACCGGTGTCTCGATGTGCTCGACGTGCTCGCCGGTCGCCAGCCGCCAGCGCCCGCCTGCCTCGAAGAGGAGCTCGCCGGCCGACGGTCCAGGGCCCCGCCGCATCTGGCCCGCGTCTGCTGAGGCGGGCCGCATCCAGCGATCGCCGGGTCGGGCGTCGGCATCCACGTTCGGCGCCGGAACGTCGACGAGGCGCGGGT
>DATHGS010000258.1:0-3558 GCA_035490155.1 Candidatus Methylomirabilota bacterium
GTGAGGCCGGGGCTGATGATCTACGGGCTGCCGCCCGATGAGATCGAGCCCGCCGACCTGCCACCCGCCGCGGCTGGACTGCGACCCGTCATGTCATTTCACGCTCGACCCGTCCGCGTCGCCGACCTGCCGGCCGGGCACGGGATCTCGTACGGCCCGACGTTCACGACCGGCCGGCCCAGCCGCATCGCGACGCTCCCGCTCGGTTACGGCGACGGCTGGTCGCGAGCCCTCTCCAACCGGGCGGTCGCCCTGCGCGACGCGGGTATCGCCTCCCGGTTGATCGTCCTCTATCCGATCCCACCCGATCGGGCCGTCGAGGCGGCTCGTCACGCGATCGCGGTGGCGGTCGGGGACCCGTTGCTGCTGGAGGAGCTCGTGGCGCGCGTCGGCGTTGCCTCCGGTGCCCTGCCCGACCTCGACCTCGAGCTCGAGGTCGAGACCGGCCTGGGGCGCGGTGGCGTCTCACCGGATCGAGTTGCGGCCGCGGCGACCCGGATCGCCGAAGCGCCGGGCGTCCGTCTTGTCGGTCTCTGGTCGCATCTCCAGGCCTCGGAGACGCCCGACCGAACCGCCCGCCAGATCGAGCGCTTCGAGATGGCCGCAGCGAACCTTGCAAATGCCGGGCTGCCCATCCCGCGGAGACACCTCGCGGCGAGCGGCGGACTGCTCCTCCCGGGCATTCCCGTCTACGACGCCGTGAGGCCGGGGCTGATGATCTACGGGCTGCCGCCCGATGAGATCGAGCCCGCCGACCTGCCACCCGCCGCGGCTGGACTGCGGCCCGTCATGTCATTTCAGGCTCGACCCGTCCGCGTCGCCGACCTGCCGGCCGGTCACGGGATCTCGTACGGCCCGACGTTCACGACCGGCCGGCCCAGCCGCATCGCGACGCTCCCGCTCGGTTACGGCGACGGCTGGTCGCGAGCCCTCTCCAACCGGGCGGTCGCCCTCGTCCGCGGTCGGCGCGTCCCGATCGTCGGAAATGTCGCGATGGACGCGGTCATGGTCGACGTCACCGACGTGCCCGGCCCGCCCGTCGACGTCCACGATGAATTCGTCCTTCTCGGCGAGCAGGGGAGCGAGCGGATCTCGGCGGCCGAGTTGGCGCAGATCCGCACCACGAACTCCTGGGAAGTCGTCACCTCGATGTCCCGCCGACTACCCCGGGTGTACGATGCCGCGGCCGGCCCGGTAGGGATTCGGACGCTCATAGCCACGGAGGACCGGTGGCTCGGATCGAACTCTGGAACGGCGACATCTGCGAGCTCGAGGTCGACGTCATTGTGAACGCGGCGAACCTGTCCCTGTGGATGGCCACGGGCGTCGGCGGCGCCATCAAGCGCGCCGGCGGCGATGCAATCGAATTCGCCGCGGTCCGCCAGGCGCCGGTGCCGCTCGGTGGGGCGATCGTGACGCCGGCCGGCAACCTGGCCGCGCGAGCCGTGATCCACGCGGTCTCGCTCGATCGAGACCGGCGGACCAGCGGGGCGATCATCGATGCGGCCGTCCGAAGTGCCATGGCCCGGGCGCGCGAGATCGGCGCGACGAGCATCGCCTTCCCGGCGCTCGGCACGGGGGTCGGCGGCTATCCACTCGACGATGCCGCACTCGTGACCGTCCGGGCGGTCCGCGAGGAGCTGCCGAAGTCGACGACCATCCAGCACGTCATCTTCGCGATGCGCGGCGCGGCCGTGTACGACGCGTTCGAGGCGGCGATGGCGGCAACGGCATCCGAGACCGAAGGCGCGACCCCACAGGGGATCGCATGAGCCTTCCGTACGAGCCCACGGAGGAACAGCGCGACGAGCTCGTCGAGCAGGTGGCCCGCGAGATCCAGCTTCGCGGCCTGACGGGTCCTGCCGTTCACTTCCTCCAGGCGAGCCGCCCGTATCGCCCGCTCGGCGCAAACGCGATGCTCTTCTTCGATCCGGTCCTGCGTGGCCTGTTCGGCGGCGAGTTTGCCGGCGCATCCGAGATCCTCGCCGATGACGCGGGCATCGAGCAGCTGATCATGAGGCTCGAGGAGCTCGACGAAGAGTCGACCTGGGACGCGTAGCGCTGCCCCGAGGCGGCGATGAGCCGTCGCAGCCGCCACTGTGGCACGGTGTTCGCGGGTAGCATGGCCCCGTGAGCGATCCACGAGCGTTTCTCGCCTTCGACCTTGGGACTGCCACCTCGTCGGTGGCGCTCATCGCCCGTGTCGGTCACCGCTGGCGGCTGATCGGCGGGCTGTCGATGCCCGCCGGCGTCGAGCTGGATGCCATCGTGGCGCTCGTGCTCGAGCGGGCGACCACAGCCGACCCGCAGCTCGCCCGGCTCATCGGCAGCGACGTCGACGACGCGGTCACGAGCCTGCCGCGACTGATCGCCCGGAGTGCCCAGCCGCGTCGACTGGCCGTCGTCGCGGCGTCCGAGCGGGCCCTCGCCCCGCTGAGCGACGCAGCGCGGCGCAGCGGCTGGCTCGTGACCGCGGCCAGCCCGGAGCGGGTCGACCCGCTCGGCGTCACGACCTCGCTTCTCGATCCATCGGTCGACGCCGTCCTCGTCGGGGCGGGCGAGCCACCGGGCGCCGACGAGCGTCGGTCGCTCGACGAGGTGGCCTCGCTCGTGGCCGCGGCAGCTGCTCGACGACCGGAGCTGACCATTGTCCTCGCCGGGGCGATGTCCGAGCGTCTCGAGCGATTCGAGGCCGCCGGCGAGCAGCGCCAGGGTGAGCTCCTCCTCGCCCCGGCGGCGACCAGCGGCGACCCGGTCGGACGGCCGCTGCGGGAGCTGCTCGAGGACCTTCGGGCGCCGGCCGACGACTCTCGTCGGGCGATCGCCCGGGCCGCGGCGGCACTTGCCGACGCCATCGACCGGCGGGTCGAGATCGTGGACATCGGCTTCAACGGCGGTCTCCGGGCGACGGCGTCACCCGGAATCGGGGGCGCCCGTGGGAGCGCCAATGCCTCGTTTGTCGCCGACGCCTGCCTCGTCCCGCCCGAGGTCGACGACGCGGCGGTCGATCGGGTCCTCGCCTGGTCGACCGTTCCGATCGACCGCCATCGCCTCCGCGATCGGCTCCGCGAGCTGCGCCTGGCTCCGTGGGCCGACGCCGCGGGCGTCGGTGCGAGGCTTCGACTGGCGGCCGCGCGGGCGGCCCTCGCCGTTCTCGTCGAGGCCACACCCGCTCAATCGGCCGAAGCCGCGCCCGACCTGATCGTGGCGACCGGCGGGGCCTGGGCGGTGGCTCCCGGGCCCGCCGTCGCCCTCGCCATCGCCGACGTCGTTCGCCGACCGGCGGCACTGGGGATCGCCCTCGATCACGCCCATCTGCTCGCGCCGTTCGGCTCGATCCCGGATGGCACGGAGCGTCGTCAACTCATGGGCGATGTCGTGGACGACATGCTCGCCCCGCTGGCCAGCGTGATCATCCCGGGTGGGGTGCGGGCAGGTCACGCCGCCGGTCGCATGACCGTCTACGCCGGGTCGGGAACGACCGATCTCGAGCTCGTCCCAGGCAGCCTCGAGCTCGTCGACCTGCCGCCAGGCGAGGTCGGTACGGCCGAGCTTCGG
>DATHGS010000259.1:0-5764 GCA_035490155.1 Candidatus Methylomirabilota bacterium
CGTGCGCGCGAAGCGCGTGCTTGGTTCCAGGCGCGAGCGCACTCGAGCGTGCGTGAGCGACCGCGCGGAGGCGCCAACGCGGCGATGGCCCGCCATGCCGATCCGGGTCATCGGACGAGTTTCCCCGTTCGGACGGTGGCGGCGCGGTAGACATCACCGGGCAGCCCGCGAGCGGAGATGGCGTTCGAGACGGCCATCGTGTCGAACTCCGTCCGCCGGATCTCCGCCGAGACGGTCTCGCCGTCGACCGTGACCAGGGCCCCCGACGCGGTCGGGTCGCCGTCGAACACATAACCCGCGGATCCGTCGTTGACGATGATCTTCCAGCCGAGGTCGCGGACCTCGGGCAGGTGGGTGTGGCCACAGGCGATGATCCTGGCGTCGGTTCGCGAGACGCGCTCGAGAATCACCGACGGGTCGAGCGCCTGATCGAAACCCTGGGTCTGCGAGCCCGGCGAGCCGTGGCAGGCGAGGAACATCGTGTCCTCGAGCCGCAGGCGGCGCTCTGACGGCAGGCGGCGGAGCCATGCGAGGCGCTCATCGCCGAGCTCCTCGTGGGCCCACTCGGCTGCAGCACGGAAGGTGTCGGGGACGCCGTCGGTCATCCACGGGAAGGCCGCCGAGTAGTCGAAATCGCCGACCGCCACGTCCGTGTTGCCCTGGACGACGATCGCACCCTCGGCCTCGAGCTCCCGGACGCCATCGACCGCGCCCGCCGGGTCCGGGCCGTTGAGGACGAGATCGCCGGCGACGATCACCGCGTCCGGCTTCTCGCGGCGGATCGCCTTGCGGACCGCGTCGAGCGCGGCCGCGTTGCCGTGGATGTCGGACAGGATCGCAACCCGCGCCGTCATCGCAGTGCGCCTTCCGGGGGGATGACGAAGCTCAACGTGGCCTCGCAGCTGACCTCGCCGTCGACGCTGGCGACGCCGCGGGCGCGGCCGAACCGGCTGCCGAGCTTCTCGATCGTGACCTCGAGGCGAAGGACGTCGCCCGGGACGACGACGCGCTTGAACCGGCAGTCATCGATGCCGGCGAACAGCCCGATCCGATCGCCGAAGCCGGGCTGCTTCGCGACGTACACCGCCATCGTCTGGGCCAGTGCCTCGACCTGGATCACGCCCGGCATCACCGGCAACCCGGGAAAGTGTCCCTGGAAGAACCACTCGGTCGCGGCCACGCCCTTGATCCCGACGATCCGCTTGGCCTCTTCGTCGTATTCCACGATCCGGTCGACGAGAAGGATCGGCCAGCGATGGGGGATCAGGGCCTCGATCTCGCGCGTCGAGTGGACGGTGGTCAGCTTGGGCGCCGTCGCGGTCGCGGCATCGGTCACGGGCAGCTCCTGTTGGGGATGTCAGTGTGCCTCGCGGCGAGAGCGCCACGCGGGAAACTGGTTGCAGGTACGCACACGGACGCGGTCGTGCGGGACTGCGGCACGAGTGCCACGGTCACGATCGGGCCGCGGCGGCGAGGAAGGCCGCGCTGCCGACGCGGTCGAGCAGGTTGGTCGTGAACTTGCCGTCCAGGAAGACATCCGAGGCGAGCAGCGCCTTGTGGATCGCGATGTTCGTCACGATCCCGTCGACGACCAGCTCGTCGAGGGCAGCGCGGGCGCGGGCAATGGCTGCGTCGCGGGTGGCGCCCCAGACGATCAGCTTTCCGAGCAGCGAGTCGTAGTACGGCGGCACCTCGTAGCCCGGGTACAGGTGCGAGTCCATCCGGATCCCCGGCCCGCCCGGGGCGAGATAGCGCTCGACGACCCCGGCACTTGGCCGGAACTCGCGATCGGGATCCTCCGCGTTGATCCGGAATTCGATCGCGTGGCCGCGGATCGCGACGTCGGCCTGGCTGAACCCGAGCGGCTCGCCCGCCGCGATCCGGATCTGGGTGACGACGAGATCGACACCGGTCAGCATCTCGGTCACCGGGTGTTCGACTTGGATCCGGCAGTTGATCTCGATGAAGTAGAAGTTGCCTGCGTTGTCGACGAGGAACTCGAGCGTGCCGACGTTCTCGTAGCCCGCGGCGACGACTGCCCGGACCGCTCGCTCGCAGAGCTCGGTCCTGGCGGACTCGGACAGGGCCGGGGTCGGGGCCTCCTCGAGGATCTTCTGGTGCCGCCGCTGGACGGAGCAATCCCGCTCTCCCAGGTGGATCCCGTGACCGTAGCGATCGACCGCGATCTGGACCTCGACGTGACGGTTCTCGTCGAGCCACCGCTCCAGGTACAGCGAGTCGTCGCCGAAGGCGGCCCGCGCCTCGGATCGACAGACGTTGAGGGAAGCCTCGAGCTCGCGTGGCGTCCGGACCATGCGCATGCCCTTGCCACCACCACCGGCCGCCGGCTTGATGAGCACCGGGTAACCGATCCGATCGCCCTCGGCGAGGGCATGGGCGTCGTCGCGGAGGATCCCGTTTGAACCCGGGATCGTCGGCAGGCCGTGGCCGGCCAGCAGGCGGCGGGTCGACTCCTTCGAGGCGAACCGCTCGAGCACGCTCGGTGGCGGACCGATGAACACGAGGTCGTGGGCGCGGACCACCTCGGCGAATCCCTCGTCCTCCGACAAGAACCCGTAGCCGGGATGGATCGCATCGCAGCCGGTGACGATCGCAGCGCTGATGACGGCGGGGGCCGACAGGTACGAGCGCTTGGCATCCGCCGGCCCGATGCAGATGGCTTCGTCGGCGAGCTGGACGGGCAGCGATTCGCGATCGGCCTCGCTGTAGGCGACGACGGCCTCGACACCGAGCGTTCGGCACGCCCGGAGGATGCGCAGCGCGATCTCGCCGCGATTGGCGATGAGGATCTTGCGGAACACGCCTCAGGCCTCCCGGCCCGGCCGGGTGGCGCGCCCGCCGGAAGCGCCGGAGCCGCCCGAACCGCCGGCCGAGCCCCTCTCGTCGGGGGGCTCGATGACGACGAGCTCCTGGCCGTACTCGACCGCCTGGCCGGGCTCGACGAGGCTCGCACCGACGATCCCGTCGATCGGCGCGACGACCTCCTGTGGGATCCCGAGCATGTCGACGACGCCAATACGATCGCCTGCCCGGACGCGGTTGCCGATCCGGCCCTCGGCCCTGGGCTGGTAGACACCGACGGCCGGCGAGGTCGCGACCGTCCGCGGGAGGCCGTCGTCCTCGGCCGGCGCCGAGGCCTCGAGTCCTTCGGCGCCCGGCCCGACAGGGACCAGGCCGGCGGGCGTCGAGCCGTTTGTCTGGTTGCCGGCACTCACTCGTGTCTCGCGCGTCTCGCGCGCTTCCTTCGATGAGCGGTGGCCCTCGAAGCCGGCCGGCTGATGGCCGTGACCCGCATGGCCTGGCTGAGCTCGTGACGCGCGATCGCCGCTTCGCCGAGCGTGGCCTGGGGCATCGCTGCCGGGTCGCCGGACGCGGACACGCCACGACCCCTCGCGTATTTCGATCTCGCCAAGGCCGCTGTCGGCCAGCTTCGCGACGAGCGCCGGCAGCAGGTCGCCTGCGAGGCGGTCGATGGCGTCGTGGTCGACCTGTCGCTCGTCGGCGGACCGATCGCGCGCGGAACCGTCGACCGCGGAACGCTCGCCCGACGAACGCTCGCCCGATGAACGCTCCTTTGCCGCCCGGCCCGGACGCTGGTCAGGCATCGTCAGACCTCGTCCCTGGCCGGCGGTTCATCGCGACCGGCGGCCGGCAGCGACGGCAGGCCCGACCAGTCGAACCAGTTGCGGAGTCGGTCGGCGAAGCCCGGCCGAACGGCCGGCCCGACAGGTGTCGTGTCGACCTCGGTGTACGGGCCCATGTCGCGGAACCGCCGGTAGCGGGCCTCAACGAGGTCGTCGATCGGCTGCCTGGCGAGGATGTCGAGCTGATCGAGGACGACCGTCCGGAGCCGGCGGCCCGTCTCGGCTGGATCCGTGTGCGCGCCCTCGCCGGGCTCCGGGATGACGAGGTCGATGACACCGAGGTCGCGCTGTTCGGCGGCCGTCATCCGCATCGCGGTTGCAGCGGTCGGCGCCTCGTCGGCGGTGCGCCACAGGATGGCCGCGCAGCCCTCCGGACTGATGACCGAATAGACCGCGTTCTCGAGGGCGACGACGACGTCGCCGACGGCGATCGCCAGCGCCCCGCCGGAGCCGCCTTCGCCGGTGATGATCGCCACGATCGGCGTCCGGAGGCGGCTCATCAGCCCGATCGAGCGGGCAATCGCCTCGGCGATGCCGCGCTCCTCGGATTCGGGACCGGGATGGGCACCCGGAACATCGACGAACGTGACGAGCGGCATCTCGAACCGCTCGGCAAGCTCCATCGCCCGCATCGCCTTGCGGTAGCCCTCGGGATGGGGCATTCCGAAGTTGCGCCGGATGTTCTCGTCCGTGTCGGCGCCCTTCTGCTGGCCGATGACGACGACGCGCCGCCCTCCGATCCGGGCGAAGCCGGCGACGATGGCCTGGTCGTCGCCGAACAAGCGATCGCCGTGGATCTCGACGAAGTCCTCGGCCATGACCCCGAGCAGTTCGAGGATCCGCGGCCGGTGGATGTTCCGGGCAAGCTGGACGCGGGCCCAGACCGCGTCGCGCGGATCGATCGGCCCGACGAGGGGCGGCGGGGCCGCGTCACGACCACGACCGAGGAGGCGATCAACCATGTCGGCCACCTTCGTCGGCGATGGCCGGCGCGGGAGCCTCGTCGCCGCCGGACGGATCGGAGGCGGGGGCCGGGCTTGCGGCGATGGCCTCGGGCTCGGGCGCCGCCGACTCGGGCGCGGGCGTGAGGGCCTCCGGCGTCGCCGACTCGGCCGCGGGCGTCGCCGACTCGGCCGCGGGTGCCGCGGCAGCGGCCGCGGGCGCTGTGGCGACGGCCGCGGGTTCAGGCGACTCAGGCGGCGACTCGGGTGACGGCTCTGAGGCGGGCGGCGTGTCGACGGCCACTCTCGGCGGAGCGGGCGAGTGGACGGGCGCCTCGACCGGCGCAATCGCCCGGCCGGAAGCCCGCGGTCCGTTGGTCGGCGCAAGAGGCGACGGCTCAGGGTCACTCGGCATGACCCGTTCCGCGAGCGTCGTGAGGAACGACAGCGGCCGGAAGGACGGCAAGCCGAGCGGCTCGACATCGCCGTTCGAGCCGTTCGAGCGCGAGGCCGGAACGAGGTACCCGAGGAGCATGGCGATCTCGGCACGGAGCTGCGAGCGATGGACGATGCGGTCGATGAACCCGTGCTCGAAGAGGAATTCCGAGCGCTGGAACCCGACCGGCAGCTCCTGGGCGATCGTGCCAGCCGAGACCCTCGCCCCTGCGAAGCCGATGAGCGCGTTCGGCTCGGTCAGGTTGACGTCGCCGAGAACGGCGAACGAGGCGAAGACGCCGCCGGTCGTCGGGTCCGAAAGGACGCTGATGTACGGCACGCCCGCGACCCGCAGCCGCTCGAGCGCCCCGACGGTCTTGACGAGCTGCATCAGCGCGAGCGTGCCCTCCTGCATCCGGGCGCCGCCCGACGCCGACACGACGATTAGCGGCATCCGCTGGACCAGCGCATATTCGGCGGCTCGGGTGACCTTCTCGCCGACGACCGCGCCCATCGAGCCGCCCATGAATCCGAAGTCCATGACGCACAGGGCGACGGGACGGCCGTCGAGCGTGGCGGTTCCCCATGCGGCGGCGTCGCGCATGCCGGTCGCGAGCTGGGCCGCGGCGACACGATCCGGGTAGGTCTTCTGGTCGACGAAGCTGAGCGGATCGACCGATTGCAGCCCCGCGTCGCGCTCGACGAACGTGCCGTGGTCGACCA
>DATHGS010000260.1:0-6892 GCA_035490155.1 Candidatus Methylomirabilota bacterium
ACCACGAGGACCCGGACCAGCTGCTGCCGTTCCACGTCCCGCCGGACCATGAATTTCCGGCGGCCTCGAGGGCGGCCATCGCGGTCGAGTCGAACGCATTGCCGAAGATGTCCTGCTCGCCCTTGAGGATCACACCATCCCGCGTCAGGTGATCCGATCCGCGCGATCCTTCGAGCGAGCCGGTGCCCGTTCCGGGTGCGACGGCCTGGACGTAGATCGGGAGCGGAGCCGAGAGGATCGGGCCAAGCTGCAACTCGCCCGAGCCCATGGTGCCGGTCCGGCCGCACAGTGGCAGGTCGAATGCGCCGTTCCGGAGCAGCCGCTTGACCTGGTCCGGTGTCGCATTCGGGTACTTGTCGAGGATGAGAGCAGCCGCGCCGGAAGCGATCGCCGCCGCCTCTGAGGTGCCGCTGCCGCGCATGAACCGGTCGTCGAGGACCGTCTTGCCGTCGACCTTGCTGTCGATGTAGGAGTTCAGCACCCGCAGGCCCTGGAGGTGGACACCGGGGGCAACGAAGTCAGGGGCGCGTGCCGATCCGGTCTTCGCGGCAGCCGAGAAGTCGGGGACCGTGTCGTCGACGACGGTCATGGTGCCCATGGAGTCCGAGGCGCCAACGGCGATGATCCGCTTGTCGTACGCGGGATTCGCGAGTGCCGGCGAGGATCCCTTCGTCTGGAAGCCGCTGTTGCCGGCCGCGGCCACGACCACGATGCCCGCGTCCCAGGCCTGCTCGACCGCGAAGGCCAGCGGGTCCACCCCGAACCACTGCGACGAGTTCGTGCCGTAGGAGAGGTTGAGGACGCGGATGTTCATGCCGTTGTCGTGGCGGTGCTGGACGACCCAGTCGATCGCCGCGATGACCTGGGAGACGTCGGTTCCGCCGTCGGCGGTCGCAACCTTGATGCTCACGATGCGGGCATCGGGCGCCATGCCGCGATAGGCGGACGCCGGTGCCTGCGCGTACGGGGCGGTCAGCGAGCTGTCACGTCCGGCGATGAGACCGGCCATGAACGTGCCGTGGCCGAACGTGTCGAGGTTGGTCAGGTTGGGCGCCTGGGACTCCAGCGACAGGTCGGGCCCGTAGATGACCTTGCCGGAAGTGTTGAGCCCTTCGATCGGAGCGACGCCCGAGTCGATCAGCGCGACGTCGACGCCCCTGCCGGTGTAGCCGGCGGCCCACCACGCCTGGGCGCCCGTGTAGTCGGTCGTCGATGCCATCGAGTTGGCGTCGCTCGCGGGGTCGTAGCCGGCCGCCTGGACGCCGGTGGCGCCGAAAGCAACCATCACGAGAGCGAGGGAAAGGATGAGGCTCAGCCGCTTGCTGCCGGTGAAGTCGAGGCTCCACCCGTACGTCGGTGTCATCGGACCGGGCCCGCCGGTCGGATCCATCGGCCGGCGAGGCCGGCAAGTCCACCGTGGCACGCGTGCCCTTGGTCGACCAAGGCTGTTCGCTGCGGCTGCACCATCGAAGTCCACCTTCAGGAGGGCTTGTGATGCGGTGCCTGGTAACCGGGCGGTCTTGCCGAGACTGGTCGGAAAGATCCCTGGCTTTGCGTCCCCGTCTCTCGGCGGGTTTGCCCTGTTTCAGACCGGATCCTGCGACAGCCAATCTGGCTGCCGACACACCGGACCGTATGCCCAGACCTGCGGGACCCCAATGGGCCGAAAGTACCGTTCGGTGCGTCGCCGCATAGTGCGTTTGGCGTACGGTGTGGTCGAGGCCGGCCTCGGCCGGCATCCGCCCGCGGTCGTCAGGCGGCGGGGGTACCACGCGACGGCTGGTCGAGCAGCTGCAGGCCGGACCCGCGCGACCCGATGATCGATGTCCGCGGCTGCGAGAACAGCTGCTCGAGCTCGTCCGCGGGGAGCGGCCGGGCGAGGTAGTAGCCCTGGGCGCGACTGCAGCGCAGCTTCCGCAGCCGTTCGAGCTGGAACGGCTCCTCGACGCCCTCGGCGATGACGGTCAGCCGGAGGGCCCGTCCCATCGACACGATGGCACTCGCGAGCTCCCAGCTGTCGGTATCGGCCTCGTCGACGGCAACGAAGTCACGGGCGATCTTGATCGCGGTGGCCGGGAAGCGCTGGAGGTAGCTCAGCGATGAATAGCCAGTCCCGAAGTCGTCGATCGCGACACCGAGACCGAGGCCGCGAATGGCCTCGAGCTTGGCAATCGCGTCCTCCGCGTTCTGCAACAGGGTGGTCTCGGTCACCTCGAGGACCACGGTCGCCGGGTCCACGCCGGACGAGCGGACCACCTCGGCCACCTGGTCGACGAAGTCCGGCTGCTCGAGCTGGCGGCCCGCGACGTTGACGCTGATCTGGAGGTCGCTCAGTTCCGGCCAGCGGTCGTGCCACTCCTTTGCCTGTCGACATGATCGGTCGAGGACCCAGCGGCCGATGTCGAGGATGAGGTCGGACGCCTCCGCCACGGGGATGAATTCTCCCGGCCAGACCATTCCGCGGGTCGGGTGCATCCAGCGCACGAGCGACTCGACACCGGTCATGCGGCCGGTCGCCACCTCGACGATCGGCTGGTAGTGCAGGATGAATTCGTCGGCCACGATGGCTCGCTGGAGCGACTCGGTGAGGGTGTGTCGGGCGGCGACCGCCGTCGCCATTTCCTGCTCGAAGAAGGCAACCCGGTTCTTGCCACGCGCCTTCGCCGAATACATCGCGACGTCGGCGTTGCGCAGGAGCTCGTCGGCCGATCCGAAGCCTGGGTGGCCCGCAGCGACTCCGATGCTCACGGGGGCGTTCGCCGCGGCGCCGTCCTCCGCGGCACCCGACCCAAAGGCACCGATCAGCCGATTGGCGACGCGCCTCGCCACGGGCATCTCCGGCGTATCCCAGAGCAGCACAGCGAACTCGTCGCCGCCGATCCGGGCGGCGAGGTCGCCCGTCCTCAGCGTCGCCTGGATGCGCTCGCCAACCGACGCGAGGAGCTCGTCGCCGGCGGCGTGGCCGAGGGTGTCGTTGACGATCTTGAAGTCGTCGAGGTCGAGGAACAGGACGACCGGGACGAGCCCTGAGGGCTCGGTCGCCTCGAGGCGCTGAGCCACGCTCTGGGCGAAGAACGCCCGGTTGGCGAGCCCGGTCAGCGCATCGTGATAGGCCTTGTGCTGGAGCTCTTCCTTGAGGCGCGAGAGCGAGCTGAGTGACTGTTCCAGCTGGCCGTTCTCGAGAGCGACAGCGGTGTGGCTGGCGAGGGTCTGGAACAGCTTCAGGTCGTCGGAGTCGAACGGGCTGAGGTCACTCAGGCGATTCGCGACGACGATCGTGCCCACCAGCCGCGACTCGCCGACGAGCGGCGCGTAGATCGCGTTGCGGAACCGACCGCCGTCAGAGGAGGCGGGCGTCGCCTCGCCGTGGGCGACGATGAAGGCCGCGCGCTCCGCGACGCACCGCACGAGCCGCGGGTCGTCGAGCGCGATGCCGATCGGTTGCATCATGTCGATCGCGTCGCCCGGACCGACCCTCGTCCTCAGGATCTCCTGACCCTCGAGCTGGGGCAGGAGGGACACCTCCGCGATCTCGGCCCGGAACATCTTGCGCGCGTGGTCGAGCAGGGAGACGAGGGCCCGGTCGATCTGGGGGCTGCGCTGGAGAATCCGGGTGGATTCGTAGAGCATCTCCAGGCCTTCGTGCTGCTCGCGCTCCGAGACGTAGGCTCGGTAGGCGACGAAGACCGCGATGACCGGGACGGCGAACAACAGCGCCGCGGACGGTTCGACGAACAGCACGGTGATCAGGAGCAGGGCAAGACTGGTGTTCGTCAACGAAACGACCGAGCCCATGATCAGCATGCGTGGGATCCGGGCGTGTTGGGGGCTGGCCTCGGCGAGGGAGATCGCGGCGGTCACGGCGAGCACGCCGACCAGGTTCTCAGCGGAGGTCGCCAGGAAGGCGGTCGGCCAGTCGCGCGGCCCGAAGGTGGCTGTGACGCCGACGAGGAGGTGGACGACACCGACCGTGACGACGGAGCAGAGCAGGAACTGGGCGAGGTTGAAGCCGAGCTTGACCGACCGTTGCCTCCGACCGATGACCAGCGCCAATCCGGCCCCGATCAGGCGAGCCACGATGTACTCGGCGGGCGTGAAGAAGAAGATCCCGTAGACCACCGGGATCTCGCTCATCGAGAACGAGTGGGCGCTTCGACCGATGTGGAGGTGGACCACCTTGGCTTCGGTCAGGTAGAAGAGTCCCGCCAATGCCCACCAAGGGATCACGACCGGCGGTTGGGCAGGCTGCCCGGCCGGCAACTCCAGCGACGCCAGGAGCACGGCCACGACGCAGAGCACCACCGTCAGCGCCCAGACGCGCGCGGTTCCCGTCGTCGACGACGCGAGGCTGCGCAGCCAGTCGCGAAGTCCGGGCGGGTTCAGTCGGCGCGCGGTCACGTTCGGTCCATCCGCATGGACGTCAGCGGAGCGCGTCGGTGAGCTTTTCGTCGTGTCGGAGGCCCGCATTGGCCGGCACCTTGGGAATCACCGTGATATTGCCCCCTGAGCGTGCTGCGACCCCGGATCGCACAGGTGGCGTCAACCGTGCCATTCAGTTGCGTGATGGCACCATCGCCCGAAAGTGCCATGACCCCCTGTTCCGGTTGGCACGCCGCGCCGGCGGGCGCGGGTCAGCTCTCCTCGGGGAGCGGGACGGAGGGGAGGAGGGCGAGCTGCCAGCCACGGTTCGCGCGGCGGAACATCGGCCAGCTTCCGCCGATTGCTACCGTTTGGCGTCCGGCTTGGGCGCCGCGGCGTCATCGGCCCCCTCGACGCCGATTGCCACGGCCAGGGTGTCGGGCTCCGCGAGGAGGCGCACGGCGTAGGCGATGACCTCGTCGATCGAGATCGCGGACGTGGCGTCCCAATCGCCCCGGAGCCGATAGAGCGCACGCAGCTGACAGATCGCCTCGAAGTGCTGCCGCCGCTCGAATGTGCCCATCTGGCGCCTGACCTCTCGTGTTCGGACCGGCTCATCAATGACCGGTCGACACGGAGATCGTGCTGCGGCGCACCTGCGCGAGCATTGGGCAGCGGACCCAAATTCGCGGGCGCCCGATACGTATTTCTCGGGCGCCGCCGGCCAAGGGTGCCTTACGCGCAGACGCAGACACCGATCTGGGCAGTCCCGACCTCGGTTGCCGCAGTGGATCACGCTCGATACGATTGGATCCGCGGCGGAGTAGCTCAGTGGTAGAGCAGGGGACTCATGAGACATCCGATCTAACCGCTGCGCTTCCCCGAGTGGGATCTGATCGGGTATCCGTTCACTTATGGGCTCTATCTACGGTCAACTCAAGAGCACATAACTCCGATAGAGCGCATACCTGTGTCCCAACTGCGGACTCTCGCTAGTGACCGTCGGCGGTATCCACTTCGTTCCTGACGGGCCCAACGAATGTGAGGGCACCAAACCAGCCGAGTCGACGATCTCTGAGCGAGTTGGCGACCCGATGCTGGTCCGAATCGCCACGAATTGATACGAGGCCGTGCCATGTTGCGCAGTCGTTTGACCAAGCGTTTCAAGCTGGACCATCCGGTCATATCTGCGCCGATGGGCTTCGCGGGAGGCGGCAAGCTTGCGGCGGCCGTGTCGGCGGCGGGCGGCCTCGGCTTGATCGGCGGCGGCTATGGCGAGGAGCACTGGCTTCGGGAACAGATTGAGGTGGCAGGCAACCAGCGCGTCGGCTGCGGCTTCATCACTTGGTCGCTGAAGAAGCAGCCGCACTTGCTCGAGATCGCGCTCGACAGCACGCCGGCCGCAATATTCCTGTCGTTTGGCGACCCGCAGCCATTCATCGGCCGCATAAAGCAGGCGGACGTGCCGGTGATCTGCCAGATCCAGACCGTGGCTGACGCCCGGCGGGCGATCGATCTGGGCGCCGATGTCGTAGTCGCCCAGGGCGCCGAGGCCGGCGGCCACGGCGAGAAACGCGGCACCTTCACCCTGGTCCCGGAAGTCGCCGATCTGATCTCCGCACGCGCCTCTGAAACCCTGTTGTGCGCCGCCGGCGGCGTGGCCGACGGCCGCGGCCTGGCGGCAGCCCTTGCCCTGGGCGCCGATGGGGTCGTCGTCGGCACCCGATTCTGGGCTAGCGAAGAAGCGCTCGTGCATCCCAATATGCTGGCGGCAGTGGTGTCGGCCAGCGGCGATGACACCCTTCGGTCGAGCGTGATCGACATATTGAAGGGGTACGACTTCTGGTCGGCGCGGTATGACCTGCGCACGCTGAGGAGCGCCGCGACCGATCGCTGGGCCGGCAAGGAGGCGGAGTTGCGGGCGGTCGCCGAAGTGGAGGTCGCACGGTACGCAAAAGCCGCGGCGAAAGGCGATGCCCGACGGGCCGGCGCCACTGTCGGCGAGGGGATCGGTTTGATCCATGGCATCGCGCCCGCAGACACGATCTTGCGGACAATGATTGGCGAGGCGGAAGGCATCCTGAGGAAGGCGCCCGCGTGGATCGCCACATGAAGGGGACTTGCTAGGCCGGCAAGAGTTCAGGGTCTTCTTGCTCGAGTAGCCAGATCCGTCCACTGCGGTTGCCGCTCCGGATCGCGCTCGATAAACTTCGCAGCCGCGGCGGAGTAGCTCAGTGGTAGAGCAGGGGACTCATAAGCCCGCCGATCTAACCGCTGTGCTTTTCCGAGTGGGATCTGATCGGGAATCCGCTCAGTTATGGGCTCTATAGACGCCAACCATTTGAGCACATAACTCCGATCGACAACATACCTGTATGGAGCGTCCACGCCCGAGATACGAGCGCTTGACGGCCGCCTCGGGGCCGATCGCCGGCACCCGGAAGCCATTCCCGAGTGCGACGCGCGGGCGTCCGGCTTGGGCGCCGCGGCGTCATCGGCCCCCTCGACGCCGATTGCCACGGCCAGGGTGTCG
>DATHGS010000261.1:0-3218 GCA_035490155.1 Candidatus Methylomirabilota bacterium
CTGCCAGGTGATCGTCCAACCGCCGGACTGGATCCCGATGTCGTCGGCGCCCTGACCGGCGAGGAGGACCGTCTTGCCCGAGGCAGGGATCGGCAGGACGTTCGGGCTCGACTTGAGCAGGACGGCCGATTCGGCGACAGCGGTACGGGCGATCGCGCGGTCCGCGTCCGAGCCGACCTCGGACTCCTTGTCCGGGGCGGGCATCGGGTTCTCGAAGAGGCCCATCTCGAACTTCACCCGGAGGATCCGGCTGACGGCGTCGTCGATTCGGTCCTGCTTGACCGTGCCGGCCTGCGCCAGTGACTTCATCGTCGTGATGAATCGGACGTAATCGGTCGGGACCATCACCATGTCGATCCCGGCATTGATGGCCTGCGCGAGGGAAGCCGGGTAATCGCCCGGCACCACCTGGTCGACGCCGCCCCAGTCGGAGACGACGAAGCCACTGAAGCCCAGCTGGCCCTTGAGGATGTCGGTGATCAGGTGGCGATCGCCGTGAACCTTGCCGGCCGTCGTGCTCGAGTAGGAGGTCATGACGATTCGGGCGCCGTCGTCGACGGCGGCCTTGTACGGCGGCAGGAAGAGCTTCAGCAGCGTGGCCTCGTCCATCTGGTCGACGCCCTGGTCGAGCAGGTACGGGCCGGTCGGGCCGGACGCCGTCGACGTGCCGAAGGCCGTTCCACCATCCCCGATGAAGTGCTTTGCCGTCGCGGCCGCGGTGTCGTCGGCGCTCAGGCTGGACCCCTGGAGGCCCTTGATGCACGCCGAGCCGAGCCTCGAGACGAGGTCGGTGTCCTCACCGTAGCCCTCGAACGTGCGGCCCCAGCGAATGTCCTGCGGGACCGCGACGACCGGACCGAAATCCCAGCGAATCCCGGTGGCGTTCATCTCGACGGCCGTGGCCGCGCAGACCTGCTGGACGAGCGCCGGATCGTTCGTGGCGCCAAGGCCGACGTTCTGCGGAAAGATCGTCGCGCCCTCGACATTGTTGTGCCCGTGGACTGCGTCGACGCCGTACAGGATCGGGACGCCAAGGCGCGTCCCGAGGGCCGCCCCCTGGTACGCGTTGACCATGTCGTACCAGGCCTGCGGGGTATTGGGATCCGGGAAGCCGCCGCCGCCGCTCAGGATCGAGCCGAGGTTGAACGCGGCTGCGTTCGCGGCGTCGATCGCGTTCTTCTCGATCTGGGTCATCTGGCCGATCTTTTCGTCGAGGGTCATCTGGCCGAGCAACGCCGCGACGCGATCGCCAACGGGCTTGCCGGCGTCCATCCACGGACGGCCGGACGATGGTGACCCGGACGCCGCCTGGCTCGTGACAGCGCTCGTGGCAGCGATCGAGGCCCCGGGCGTGCCCGTGGCCGGAGAGCTGCCGCAAGCCGCCACGACGATTGCGGCGGCGAGGGCACCGAGGCTCCCCAGCCTCTTGCGAGGCTGGCCCGCGCGACCGGGATACGTGACGTGCAGCACCGCTACTCCTCGCGACGTCGAAGAGCGTGCTCGATCGCCCAGATCGCCAGCGGCCGCAGGTACATGGCGGCCCGATACCGCCCGTCCTGCAGGTACGCCTCCGGGGTCCGGAACCACAACCCTCGGCTGTACGTGACGGCGAACGCCCCGTGCGCCGTGCGCCAGCCTTCGTCCGTGAGGCCTCGGCCGATCATGAACGCGGCGAGCGCGTAGGTGGTGCCGGTCCAGCTCTCGGCCGACTGCTCGGTCGAGTCGTCGATCGAACCATCAGGTCGAGTCCCGTTCACCGCGCCCATGTCCCCGCCGCCGAACCCGAGGACGTTCGACTCGTACACCGTCCGCAATGCCGTCACGATGCGCTCCGGCGAGACGAGGTCGCCGAGTCCGGTCGCGTCCGCGTACCACTGCCCGGCCAGTTGGTCGGCCATGACCGAATCCGAGGAAGCCTCGTCGCTGGCATCGAACCGATAGCTCCGGCCGTTCCACAACTTGACTTCGAAGGACGCGCTGCCCCGATCGTGCAAGTCGCGGAACCGGCTGACCGTCTCAGCATCGCCGACCATCTCGCCCAGTCGGATGGCGGCCCGCAGAGCGGCCAGCCACAGGGCACCCGTGTAGGCGCTCGGCCCCGTCATCGACCACATGTCGTAGGTCTGGTCAGGCTGCCCGTCGTGTTCCGGCAGCCCGTCGCCGTCCCGGTCATATCCACCGAGATAGTCCATCGCCTGCACCACGGCCGACCACGTGTCGCGAGCGAGGTCGGGCGCCGGCACGAGTTCGACGTCGCGCCAGACCTGGAGGACGAACTTGCTGTTGAGGTCCTTCCAGATGTTGATGTCGCGCCAGTGGTAGGCATTCGGTCTCAGGAAGGGATCCTCGTTCGGGGCACCGAGATCGTGGGGCATCGCGCCACGTCGTTTCCGCGGAGCGACGTCGCCCTTCGAGCCGACCGTCACGTTCTCCGCGTCGTCGAGGTCGACGGTCGCAGCGAAATCGCGGACGACGCCGACGTCCAGCTCGGGCCAGAGGAGCAGGAGCGCCCACGAGGCGTAGAAGTTGACGTCGAGCGTGTTGTAGAAGGGGTAGTCGTAGCACTCCAGGACCGCGAAATGCCCGAGTGGGTCGGTCGTTGCGGCCCCGGCCGCATGGTTTTCGACGGGCTGGGGCCCGTGAAACGGGTCGCCGTCGGTCCAGACTGTGCCACCATCGACGAGAAAGTAGAGCTCGTTGAAGAGCGCGCCCTTGTACCAGTCTGGGCGTCTGGAGTCGACCAGGATCGGCGCCTGCCAGGCGTCGATTGCCGTTGACCACTCAGAGCCACATGCGAGCGCCTCGGCGCCGATGGCCCAGGCGTTGGCGCCGCTGCGGTCGAAGAACCGCGTGTAGCGCTTGTACCAGCGCGTGCCAGATCCGAATTCGACGACGGGCATGTCCCAGGCGAGGACGAACGACACGCGCTTCGTCTCGCCCGGGGCGAGCTCGACCGTCGCCGCGATGGCGGCCCCGATCCCCTCGCCGGGCTGGCTCGACCGACCGTCGAGGACGTTGCCAAGCCGGCCGTCGGCGGCGAAGTCCGCCCACACGTCCGAGCCATCGTCGGCGAGGAACCGGTCGAATGTCGTGAGCTCGACCCCGGGCTCTTCGGCGGCCATGATCGCGACGCCGCCGTTCCATGGCGCGTCAGCGGCGTCCGACGGTCCCTGCAGCAACACCCCGGCCATGCCGTCCCTGCGGAGCGAGACGTTTCG
>DATHGS010000262.1:0-2034 GCA_035490155.1 Candidatus Methylomirabilota bacterium
GATCCGCAAGGACTACGCGGCGGCTGGCGTCCCGATGCTGCCGGTCGTCCGCGGCATCCCGGAAACGACTCGCCAGATCGGCCTGTACACGATCCTGATGGTGGCGATCTCGCTCGTGCTCTGGTCGGTCGCCCGGATGGGCGCGATCTACCTGGTCGCTGCCGTCGTCCTGGGTGCCCTGTTCCTGCGGCAGGCCTACGCCCTCTGGCGGCAGGGATCGTCGGAAGAGGCGTCGACCGCCGGCGCGATCCGGCTTTACAAGTTCTCGATCTCGTACCTGACG
Organism: Candidatus Methylomirabilota bacterium; assembly: GCA_035490155.1. GTDB lineage: Bacteria > Chloroflexota > Limnocylindria > Limnocylindrales > CSP1-4 > CF-46. The sequence goes on from DATHGS010000262.1 coordinate 284, forward strand.
CTGCTCTTCGCGGCGATCGCGATCGACGCGCTGGTGGTCATCCCGGTCGGCTAGGCGGACTCGAGGCCCTCAGCCCTCGACCCAGTCGCACGTTCAGCCGACCCCGCCAAGGAGACCGCAGATCCCCTTCGCCCCGCTGCGCATGACGAGGTCGTGGTTCGACCTGAAGAGCGGCCTCGCGATGGGCGCGACGAGGTTCATCCACCAGCGTGTGGTCCGGACGTTCCAGTCATAGCGGGCGTACGTGACGCTGTCCTCCTCGTGGATCGTCCAGACGCCCGTTCCCTCGAGCTCGCCCGTTGCTCTCCCCGCGAGGACGGTCGGTGGCTCGACGCGCTCGACCGTCATGTCGAACGACAGGGTGTATGGCAGGCTGCCCTTGAACGTGTAGCGCCGGACGGTGCCGATCCCGCCGCGGTCGGTCGCGGGACGCACCTCCTCGACCGATTTGACGGTCGGCCACCAATCGGGCCAGGCGAGCGAATCATGGATGGCCTGGTAGACACGCTCGATTGGCGCCTCGAGTCGCCACACGGTCACGAACGAGTAGTCGGCCATCGATCTCTCCTCGCAGATCGGACAACGCGGGCGGCGTCCACGGGTTGGCGCGTTCGACACATCCTGATCGATCTTCGTTCTGCCGTGCTGGTCGGATGACCACGCGCTTCCAATGAGAGCTCGTTGCGACTTCTCTGAGTGTCGCGCCCGCGGCGCCTCTCCTCCCGTCCTGCGACACTGCGCGAATGGAAATCCACTTCCTCGGCGGGGCCACGACGGTCACCGGCTCCCAGTTCCTGCTCGTCACGGAGCGTGCCCGCATCCTCATCGACTGCGGCATGTTCCAGGGGAGTCCGAACGAGTCCATCCGCAACCGCGTGCCGCTCGCCTACGACCCCTCAGGGATCGACGCGATTCTCCTGACGCACGCTCATCTCGACCACTGCGGGCTGATCCCGCACGTCGTCGACGCGGGCTTCCGCGGCCCGATCATTGCGACTCGTGGCACGTGCGAGCTGGCCGAGCTGGTCCTTCTCGACTCGGGCCGCCTCCAGCAGGAGTTCGCGAAGCGAGAGGCACGCTGGGAGCGCAAGCATCCGGACAAGGTTGCCGCCGACGATGCCAGGCAACAGGCGCAATACGACGCTGCGGTTCATCTCTCGGAGCATCCCGAGACACCCGTCGAGCTCGGCACGGGCCGGGGTTCGGCCGAAGAGACGGAGGGGCCGCCGCCGGCGCCCGATGCCGCGACGATCGCCTCATCGAGCGTGTCGGAGGAGGTGGCAGCGGCCGTCAAGCCCGCACCGGCGGGACCGATCCCTGACCCGGAAGTCGAGCTTCGAAACCAGCCCCCCGAGCTCCAGATCGATCTGGACGAGCCGCTCTACACGGAGCTGCAGGCGAAGGCCGCCATCGCCCAGTTCAAGCCGATCGAGTACGACACGGAGCTCGAGATCGCCCCAGGTATCCACGCCCGCTACCTGGATGCGGGCCACATCCTGGGTTCCGCGATCATTCGCGTCCGCGTCGTCGACCGCGAGGGCGGGCCGGAAAGAACGATCGTCTTCTCGGGTGACCTCGGTCGCCCCGGAACCCCGATCATTCGCGACCCTACCGTCCTGACCGACGCCGATTACGTCCTCATCGAGACGACATACGGCGGACGGGAGCACGAACCCGGCGACGAGGCGATCCGGATCCTTGCCGAGACTGTCCGGATGGTCGCCGACGCAAAGGGCGTGCTCCTCGTCCCC
>DATHGS010000263.1:0-14673 GCA_035490155.1 Candidatus Methylomirabilota bacterium
TCCCAGGCAGTTGCGACGGGTGCGCAGCCGGCGGCCTGGCCGCCGACATACCTGATCGGACGACGCTCGATCAATCCGACCTCGACGAGCTGGTCGAACCCGCGCCCGAGCTTGGTGAACATCGCCCCCGAGGCGATCGGAGCGACGACGACATCCGGGCTGCGCCAGCCGAGGGACTCGGCGATCTCGAACGCGAGGGTCTTGCTGCCCTCCGCGTAGAACGGCCGGAGGTTGACGTTGACGAATCCCCAGCCAAGCTCGTCGGCAACCTCGAGGCAGAGTCGATTGACGTCGTCGTAGGTGCCGTCGATCGGAACGACCGTCGCACCATAGGCGAGGGCGTGGTCGACCTTGGCGGGCTCGAGATCGGATGGGATGAAGACGTAGGCGGGCAGCCCGAGAACGGCCGCGGCGGCGGCCGTCGCACCAGCCAGGTTGCCGGTCGACGCGCAGGCGAGGGTCGTGATGCCGAATTCGACCGCTCGCGCTGCCGCGACAGCGACGGCCCGGTCCTTGAACGACAGCGTTGGATTTCGGGTGTCGTCCTTGATCCAGAGTCGATCGATCCCGAGGGCCGACCCGATCCGTTCTCCAGCAAGGAGCGGAGTCGAGCCGACGGGCAACCCTCGCGCAGGGGCCGCGGTGACCGGGAGGAGCTCGAGGTAGCGCCAGATCCCGGGAGCGCGCGCCGCGATCGTCGTCCGGTCGAGCGTCTCGCGGACACGCGACAGGTCGTAGGCGACCTCGAGCGGGCCGAAACAGGCGGCACAGACGTAGCTCGCGCCGAGCGGCTCGAGGCGGCCACAGTTCCGGCAGGCGAGGCCCAGGATCCGGTCGGTGGAGGCAGGATCTGATGTCGGCGTCGTGGTCGGTGTCGGCAGTGTCTCGGTCGTCATGGTCTCGGCTCCTGGTCCCGGCGCGTCTCTCAGGACGCGGCGTGGGCGTGGGGGTCGGGCGATGAGACCGGAAACGGGAAGACCCTTCCTGCTCGGAAGGGTCTCGAAGGGAGTTCCCTTATCGTGCAGGCGGACCTGCCCGGAATTGGCACCTTGCCGACTCGACGCCGGTAGGTTGTCGTGGCTTCAACGGGCCGGTCCCTCCGCCACTCTTGATAAGAGCTCTTCAGTTGTCGGCACATAGTGCCCCAGACCGGCGAGATGAGCAAGAGCCCGTCGTGCGACCATCCTCGCCGTGACGAGCAAGACCCGTTGAACGCGACCTTCGCCGCCTCGGGAGCCGGGCGAGCGGACCGCGCTGTCGGGCCGACTGGCGTCGTCGCGATCGGCGTGTTCGTGGTCGCTCTCGTCATCTATCTCCGGACCCTGCTGCCCGGCCCGAGCTTCGGCGACTGGGCGGAGATGCAGTTCATCCCCGCCCAGCTCGGGATTCCCCATCCGACCGGCTATCCGCTCTATGTCCTCCTCGGCTGGTTGTTCAGCCTGTTGCCGATCGGCTCGTGGGCGTACCGGGCCGACCTCCTCTCGGCCGTGGCGGCCGCGGGCGCCGCCGGTACCTGCGTCCTCATCGCGAGTCGACTCGGCGCACGACCAGTGATCGCGGCGGTCGCGGGGCTGAGCCTGGCGGTGAGCGGCACGCTCTGGCTGGAGGCGACGTTCTCGGAGATGAATGGCCTCCATCTGTTCCTCGTCGCCGCGGTCATCCACCGGGCCCTCGTGTGGCGGGCGGAGCGGCGCGACCGGGACCTCCTGCTCGGCGGCTTCCTGGCGGGCCTGTCGGTCGCCAATCACCTCCTGGCCGTGACTGTCGTCCCGATCATCATCCTGTTCGTCCTGTTCGACGCCCGCTCGCGCCTGGCGGAGCGACCGATCGTCCTCCTCCAGACGGCCCTGCTCGGGATGATCGGCGTATCGCTCTACCTCTTCATCCCGCTTCGAGGGCTCGCGGGTCCGCCATCGATCTATGGCACGTTCCTGACCTGGGACGGCTTCTCGAGTCTCGTCTCCGGGGCCCAGTTCCGCAGGGACATGCAGTTCAGCTCGGAGGAGAGCTTTGCCAAGGCGTTGGGCGCCGTGCCGGAGGTCCTCGGCCAGTTCGCCGCCCGATCGAACGTGATTTTCGTCGCCCTGGCGCTCGTCGGCGGTGCGATCCAGCTGGTCCGCGATCGCTGGGCTGCAGGGATGCTCGGCTTGGTCGCGGCGTCGAGCATCTTCTTCTTCGCCAACTATCTCGGCGACCTCGATCACTACCTGCTCGTCGCCTGGCTCGTCTTCGCCGTCTGGCTCGCCGTGGCGCTGGAGACCGTCGTCGGCTGGGTTGAGAGGCGCCTTCCCCGCGTCGGCGACGTCGTCCGCCTGGACGTCCTCGCCCTGATCCTGCCGCTCGTCATCGGCATGGCCAATTGGACGAGCCATGACGAGAGCGACAACCATGTCGGCGAGCAATTCGCCGACCTCGTGTTCAGCAAGCTGCCGCCGAACGCCGTCCTGCTCACGTACTGGGATGCCCTGACCAACCTGACCTACGCTCATTGCGTCGACGGCCAGGCACCCGGTGTGTCACTCCGGGCGTATGACGTCGCCGCAAGAGTCGTGTGCGATCCGATCACCGGGTCGCTCGAGGAGGTCGCCAGGAACCGCCCAGTCTTCGCCCTCTTCGTATTCGACGGCGATGTGGATCCGCTCCGACCGTCATTCGACCTCGTGGCAGGTCCTCGCTTGCCGCTGCCGTACGGCGACCGCGATCTCGATCACGGCGGGACGCTGTATCGGCTCGTACCCTTGGCATCTCAGTAACGTCCGATCCATACGCTGAGGGAGCTGCCGTCATGACCGCCGAAGGCCCGCCCATCATTCGGCTTCAACACGTAAGCGTGCCCTTTCCCGGGACGCCAGAGTCCATGGACGAGGCCCGACGCTTCTACAGCCAGATCCTCGGGCTCGAGGAGCGGCCCCGCCCGACAGTCTTTCCCGGGACCGGTATCTGGTACGCGGTCGGCGACCAGGAGCTGCATCTCTTCAGCGAACCGAGCGGTGTTGCCGCGAACCCCAGCTCCAGGCGCCACCCGTGCTTCCAGGTCGATGACGTCGTCGCACTGCGAGAGCACCTCACCGGGGCCGGTGTCACGACCCGTGACGACGACGGCGAGATCCCGGGACGGCCGCGCTTCTTCGCCGTCGACCCGTGGGACAACACGCTGGAATTCGTCCAGTTCGAAGCCGACCACTGGTAGGTCGAGGATGAAGGCCCTGAAGCTCGAGGCGGACTGGGACCCGAGACCGGAGGTCGCCGCCACGCTCGACCCGACCGACGTGGCCAACCGCGTCGCTCGCCGCGGCAACCAGATCTGGCGCAACCCACGGATCTCCGTCGCGACGTTGCCCGACCCATCGCCAGGCCCGGATGACGTCGTGATCCGGGTCCGTGCCTGCGGGATCTGTGGCTCGGACTTTCATTTCGTCGAATCGGACGCCGCGGGCTACATGCTCTATCCGGGCATGATCCGGACGCCCGTCGTCACCGGCCACGAGTTCGCCGGCGTCGTCGATGCCGTCGGCCCCGCCGTCAGGGACTTCGCACCTGGCGACCTCGTGTGCGCGGAGGAGATCGCGTGGTGCGGCGAGTGTCTCGCCTGCCGGAGTGGCCGACCAAACAACTGCACGCGGATAGAGGAGCTCGGCTTCAGCTTCAACGGCGCCCACGCGGAGTGGGTGGTCACGCGCGCTCGCTACTGCTGGTCCCTCGCGCCGCTTCTCGGGGCCGGGATCCCGGCGGACCGCATCTTTCAGCTGGGCGCTCTCGTCGAGCCGACTGCTGTCGCCTACATCGCCATGTTCGTCAGTGCCGGCGGCTTCATGCCCGGCGCCACGGTCGGCGTCGTCGGAGCCGGACCGATCGGCCTCGCTGCCATCGCCCTTGCCAGGGCCGCCGGCGCAGGCCAGATCCTCGCGTTCGAGGTCGTCGAGGGCCGTCGGACGCTGGCGTCGGCGATGGGTGCGGACAAGGTCCTGGACCCGCAAGCGCTCGGGCCGGACGGTGTCGCCGACGCGGCTCGAGACGCCTCCCGCGGTCGAGGGATCGATCTGTGGGTGGAGGCCAGCGGGGCTGCGGGAGTCGCCGAGCTGATGGCGGCGTCGCTCGCTCCGGCCGGTCGAATGGTGCTGGTCGGCCGGGGTCCCCACATGATCGACCTGGACCCCGAATTCCTCATCGTTCGAGGCGCCGCCATCCACGGATCGATCGGCCATTCCGGATCCGGCGCCTTCGGCCACGTGATCGACCTGATGGCCGCCGGGCGGCTCGACATGACGCGTCTGGTCAGCGCCACCGTGGATCTCGAAGCGGCCGCACAACTGCTGGATGGCACCCCTCGGCGCGAGTCGGGAAAGATCCTGGTCGCCCCATAGCCTCCGTGGCGGCGACGATCCGCGCAGCCGCCGGTTCCGAGGCTGTGGACGGACTGCACCGGACAATTCTCCCAGCCTCGGGCTACCCCTTTCGTACCGCCTGAGCGCGGTGTACTCTGCCGGCCCGGGGGCGGCGGATTTCTGATCTATCGAGTTGAGGGACGATTCGGTCCCGGCGCGCCAGCAGCACCATCCGTTCGGTCTTGCGCAGCCGCCGTCTATGCGTGGGGACATTGCCGTGCGGACCATCGCTGTCGTCAACCGGAAGGGGGGAAGCGGCAAGACCACGACCTCGGTCAGTATCGCTGCCGCGCTCGCCGAACGTGGCGAGAAGGTCCTCCTCATCGACCTCGATCCGCAGGCCAGCGCCTCGGCCTGGCTTGCCGAGGCCTCCGAGGATCGCGGACCGTTCGACGCGTTCATCGGGACGCGAGACCTCGGCACGCTCGCGGTCTCGACGGACGTCCCCGGACTCCAGATCGTCCGCTCCTCGGCGTGGCTCCTGACGGCCGAACGGACGATGATGGGCGACATCGGCGTCGGCGTGCTGCGGGCCGTCGAACGATTGAAGCCTGACTGGGGCTTCGTGATCATCGACTGCCCACCGTCGCTGTCCTACCTGTCGGTCGGCGCGTTGATGGCCGTCCGCGAGGTGATCATCCCCGTCGAAGCCCACTCCATCGCTCTGCCCGGAGTCGCCGCGGTCGTCCGCGAGATGGGCCGCATTCAGTCCTCCCTCAATCCTGTCCTTCGCAATCCGCTGATCGTTGCCTGCCGCGTGAACCGGACCCTTCACGCCAAACGCGTGATCGAGGAGCTGGATCGCGCCTACGGCGGGCTTCTCGCGCGAGCGACGATCCGCGAGAGCATCCGACTGGCGGAGGCCGAAGCCGCGCGCATGCCGATCACGACCTACGCTCCGGAGAGCGGCGCCTGCCGCGACTATCGCCTGCTCGCGGAAGAGATCCAGGAGCGCCAGGAATTCGTCGAGCCACCTCCGCGGCTCGAATCGCGGTGGCGCCACCTGTTCAACCGGACGACGCAGTTCGCGACGTTGAAGCGCCGAGAAGGCTGACGCGGTGGGCCTGGATCAGCTGCTGGCGATCCTTGGTTTCGTGGTCCTCGCGAATGTGTTGCTCCTGGCGCTGATCCCGCTCCGGACCCGCGCCGAGCGTCGATCCTGGCCCCAGCCGGGTCCCCAGCCAGGCTCACATCGTCCGCCGGAGACGGCGATCGGGCGACCGGCCGCTCGCGGACCGCAGGGACCTCGAGTGGATCTGCCAGGCCGCGGCCAGCCACGGTCCGACGAGGACGCCCGCGCCGCCGCGGCGATCGAGGCGTTCATCGCGGAAGTTTCACCTGATGCTGCCGGTCGGACCCGCGCGCCTGCCGCCTCGGAAGCCATCGCCAGCCTGGACGCTCACGGTGGTGAGCCGTCGACCACCCCGCTCATGTCACCGCGCGATCGGTCGTCGGCCGTGCTGGCCTACACACCGGCGGGACTGGCGGATCCTGCCGCGTGGGATCGATCGCTCCGCGAGGAATCGGCGCGCGTCGCGCGCTTCGGCCGGCCCGTCACCGTGGTTATCGCCGAGATCCCCGATCTTGACGGTGTCGCCGATCGGTTGGGTCGCGGTGTTGCCGACCGTGTCGTCACGGAGACCGCGCGTCTGCTGGCGACCGAGGGTCGTGCGGCAGATCGAATCGCGTGGCTGGGCGACGCCAGATTCGGCATCCTGCTGTCGGAGACGGAGGAGAACCGGGCAACGGGCTACGTCGATCGGGTGCGAGTGGCCACCGACGGCTGGCTCGAGTCGGCCGGCTTGTCCGTTCGGCTGTCGCTCGGCTGGGCGAGCCCGACGCAGGGGCTGGACGTCATGGCGGCGGCGGCCGCCGCCCAGGAACGGATGCACGATGGAGGTCGGCGGTCGGCTTCGGGCGCGCCACGGATCTGAGGCTCGCCTGTGACCCGCCCGTAAGTGAATGGGCGGACCGAGCGTCAGCGGCTGGCTTCGACCGAGAAGCTAGCGGCCGATGCCTTCGGCACGACCTGGACGAAGATCTGGCCGCGGGGGAAGGCGATCTCGTGACCTGCGGCGTCGAAGAAGCGCGTCCTGTCGGTCGGAATTCGCTTCCGCCAGGTGCCCTTCGTGACTCGCCCGTCGGCGAAGACCCAGGCCGAGTTCGTCCCGAGTGAATCCGCTTCGAGCCGCCCGAGCGCCGGACCCTCGATCGTCTTCGATCGACGGATCGGCACGACCATCACGACAACCGTCGTCGGCGCGATTCGCGGTCCAGAGCCGATCGTGCCATTGCCCCGGTTCGCGGTTTCGAGGGCGTCATGCTGCTCGCGCCCGTCGACGAAGCGCAACCACGTGTTCGAGACCCGATCGTACCGATAGGTCACGACCTCACTCGTATACGTCACCCGGATCGAGCCTCGATCGGGACCGCGATCGGCCTCGACCGCCGGGTCTCGGAATGGCTGGAGGCGACCGGGCTCGGCCGGGTTGTATGCGAGGCGGGCGCTCGTGGCGCGCTTGGCCCGCTCGGCGAAACTCCGCAGGCGCACCCCCTCGGTGTACAGGTTGTGAGGCGCGGCCCGGAAGCCGAGACGGCGCGTCGCCCGGCCCGGCACGTCGAGCACCAGCGTCTGGCGGCCGGCGAGGAATGCCCGCAACGGGGGAGGCCCGCCGGCGTGAAGGTAGACGGCCTTCCACTCGGCCGCCCAGCGCACGAAGTACAGGCGGGCGCTGCGAACCGGCCCGATTCGAGGCGGCGTGCCGGCCTGGAAGACCGCCATGTAGCGCGGGATTCCGCCCTCGGCAGGTGCCTGCCAGACAACGCTCGCGGCGGAGAGGCCGGCCTGCTGTCGGGCGGCGGGCGAGTCATCGATCATGACCGCGATCGGGTATCGATGGGCAAGCTCGGCGGTCGTCGCGATGCCCGAAAGGTCCTCGTAGACCTGGGGTCCGGTGCTAGGTGAGGGTGACAGGCTGGCGGATGGGCTCGCCGACTCGCCGGGAGTCGCCTCAGCTGAGGGCGCGGTCGACGCCGGCGCGGTGACGAGCGGCGAAGCGACCGCGGCGACCGCGGGCGGCGCGGACCCTGGGCCGGACGCGAGAAGGTACACGCCGCCGCCAACGACTACGATCAGGAGGACGAAGGCGACGGACAGGACCCGCCGATCGGAAAGCAGGCGCTTGGTCATGGCGGGCAGTATGTGACCTCACCCTGCCCCACACCACCCCCCCGTAAGTACCGCGTTCCCCGGTTGTCTAGGTCGATCCATCTGGCCCCGCCTGGTCATCCGATGCTGCGGCTGGCGATGTTGCGGCTGGCTGGCCAGCCGGCTCAGTCACGCGCGGTTCCAGGTACATCACCGTCCGAAACGGCGCCACGCCGCGGACTCGAGCTTCAGCGTTGACGATGGCCAGCGCGATGTCCGAGGCGTTCCGCGAGGCATCGACGGTGATACCGGCCGCAACCACCAGGTCATCCGGTCCGACGTGGATCGTCCGAAGGTCGACCACGCCCTCGATCCCGTCCGTACCGGCGATGGCTTGCCTGATCGCCGCCACGACCTCGACGGTCGCCGACTCACCGACGAGCAGGCTCTGCGTCTCCCGGTTGACGATCAGCCCGATCGACATGAGCAGGACACCGATGGCGATCGACGCCCCCGCGTCCCAGGCGCCTTCCCCGGTGACCGTCGCGAGCGTGACCCCGACCAGCGCGATGACGATGCCAATGAGCGCGCCGAGATCCTCGAGGAAGACGACGATGATCTCCGGCGCCTTGGTGACCTGGAGGAGCCGCCGCCAGCTGAGGGCGCCCTTGGTCGGTCGCCCGGCGAGGACCGTCGTCCGCAGCGACCAGCCTTCGAGGATGGCTGCGAGGCCGAGCACCGCGAACGCCCATCGCGGGTCGAGGAGCGGTTCATCGGCCGTGAAATGGCTGACGCCCTCGATCACTGCGAGGACCCCGCCCATCCAGAAGACCGTCAACGACACGACAAAGGCGTAGAGGTAGCGGTATCGGGCGTGCCCGAAGGGATGCTGGGTGTCGGCGGGTCGACGGGCGCGGCGGGCGCCGACGAGGAGGAGGACCTCGTTGACCGAATCGGCCAGCGAGTGGAGCGACTCCGCGAGCATTGCCGACGAACCGGTGACCGCTGACGCGCCGAACTTTGCGATCGCGATCGCCACATTGGCGGCAAGCGCGGTGATGACTGCGGCGCGCTGCTCAGAGGCCGGAACCGACACAGACAATGGCCGCTCCTCCCGTTTGGCGACCCGGCATTTCTCTAGCGGGTGGGCCTCGGCAGGTTACCAGCCGGGCATCGGGCCGGTGCTTCAGGCGTCGAGGGTGGTGAGCAGCGGCGCGCATTCGACTGCGCGGCTTGTTCAGATTGTTTTCAGGTAGCGCACACGCCATTGGGCCGGCGCGGCTCTACGGTCATTCCGACAAACGCGGGAGGCGCTGACGCACATTCCTCAACCTGGTCGCCCGAACTGTGCCGAGCCAATGGCGAGACCGACCCGCGGTCGGGAGGAACGTCGATGTTCTCGAAGCCGCTTCGAAGCAATTCGAATGCTGCGATACCACCGAGACACAAGGAGCGCAGACTCACCCGATGACCACCCAGGTTCGGCAGCTCATCGATGACCAGGCAGCCGGTCTGATCGGACGTGAAGACGAGATCGCCGTCCTTCGTCACCTCCTCGGTGAGGCCGGTCCTCTCGTCGTCTTCATCCACGGAATCGCGGGCGTCGGAAAGTCGGCGCTCGCGGAGGCGTTCTCGGTCGAGGCCCGCGCGGCGGGCGCAACCGTGATTCGCCTGGATGGGCGCTCGATCGAGCCTACGCCGCGTGGGTTCCTCGCCGCGCTCGAGTCGAGGACCGGGGGCGACCTCACGACCGTCGAGGATGCGGCCGCCCGGTTGGCGCGTCTGGGCGAGCGGGTGATTCTGATCCTCGACACCCACGAGCTGCTTCGCATGCTGGATCCATGGTTGCGACAGACGTTCGTGCCGGCCCTCAGCGACAACGTCCGGATGGTCGTGTCCGGCCGCGAGGCCCCCATGTCGGGCTGGCGGAGCGGCCTTGGTGGGCTGTTCCGCGGCCTGCCACTCGAGAACCTGCCGCGAGGCGAAGCCGAGGCGCTTCTCGTTCAGGAAGGACTGGATCACGACGCTGCGGAGCGTGTCTACCGGCTGGCGCGCGGACACCCGCTATCCCTTCGGCTCGCCGCTTCTGCCCTTGCCGAACGGCCCGAGGTCAGCCTCGAGGCCGTCACCATGAAGGCGATCGTCGAGGGGCTGACCGAGATCTATCTGGGCGTCCTCGATCCGCGTACGCGGGAGGCGCTCGACGCGGCCTCTGTCGTGCGCAGGCCGACGATGTCTCTCCTGGCCGCCATGCTGCCGGAAACCGCTCCCCAGGATGCGTTCGCCCGTCTGCGGTCGCTCCCGTTCGTCGAGCTGAGCGACGACGGCCTCGCCCTCCACGACACGGTCCGCGAGACGATCGCGGCCCTCCTCCGCTCGTCCGATCCGGATCGCTCGAAGCGATATCGTGCGGCGGCTTGGCGGCAACTCCGCGAGGAGGTCACGCGCGCTTCGAACCAGGACATGTGGCGATACACCGCCGACCTGCTTTACATCCTCCAGAACCCGATCGTCCGTGAGGCGTTCTTTCCGACGACCGATCATCTCTACTCGGTCGAAGCGGCCAGGCCGGCCGACGCCTCCGCGATCGCGCAGATTGCGGAGCGGCATATGCCGCCTGCCTCGGCGACCGTCATCGGGACGTGGTGGCGCCTCGCGCCCGATGCCTTCCGCGTCCTTCACGATCGACTCGATTCGGTCGCCGGCTTCTACATGGTCTGTGAGATCGACCGGGTCAGCCATAGGCTCGTCGAGGAGGATCCGGTCCTGGCGCGGTGCTGGGAGCATCATCGAAGCCACCCGGTGCCACGAGGCCAACGCGTGCTGTTCAGTCGGGTCTGGCTCGCGCGGGACTACGGGGAGGCGCCATCCCCGGTCCAGGCCGCCAGCTGGCTCGACATCAAGCGCCTGTACATGGACATGCGGCCGAATCTCCGGCGCATCTACACGGTCGTTAGCGATATCGCGACATTCGGGCCGATGGTCGCCCCACTGGGCTTCGTGCCGTTGCCCGGCGACCCGACGCTGTTCGATGAGGTGCCGTTCTACGCTGCGGTTCTCGACTTCGGACCGTCGTCGATCGATGGCTGGCTCGCCGGGCTCGTCGCCGCGGAGCTCCAGATCGAGGACGACTCGATCCTCGACCTCGCCCAGCGCCAGCTCGTGCTGGACGGACGCCGGGTCGACCTCACCAAGCTGGAGTTCGACGTCATCAGCTATCTCCATCAGCGCAAGGGGACGGTGGTCGAACGCTCCGACCTGCTGAGGGACGTGTGGGGCTACGACTATGCCGGTGGTAGCAACGTGATCGAGGCGAACGTTCGGTCGCTGCGCAAGAAGCTGGGTGACCGCGCCGGTTCGATCGAGACCGTTCGCGGGCTCGGCTATCGCTTCGCCGCGCCGGGCTGAGCCGGGACGCCGGCTAGCTGACGGCCACGCCGGAGCGCATAACCTCGACGATCGATGAGGGTTGGGTAAGGAGCCCGACCTCAACGTCCGGTCGACCGTCGACGACGACAAGGTCTGCCGTCGCTCCGACGGAGATGCGCCCCAGGTCCGAACGACCAAGCGCCGCCGCGCCGCCGATCGTCGCCGCGCGCAGCGCCTCGATCGGGGAGAGGCCGGCCTCCACGAGGCGAAGCAGCTCATTGGCCGACGCTCCTGGCGGACCGCTGTCGTAGCCGAGGGCCAGGATCACGCCCGCGGCGCGTGCGGCCGAGACGGTCTGCAGCGCTTCCTCCAGCTGTCGCTTTGCTTGCTCGACGAGCGGCGCCGGGAAGTCTGAGGCGAGGCGCTCGGCCAGGTCGTGGAACGTCGAAAGCGTCGGCACGAGGACCGTGCCGCGGGCGGCCATCGTGTCGAGGAGCGCCGGGTCGCGGTGGAGCGAGAGGCCGTGCTCGATCGTGTCCGCACCCGCTTCGATGGCCCAGCGGGTCCCCGCGAGGCCTTCGGCGTGCGCGGCGACCCGCCGACCCATCCGATGCGCCTCATCGACGATCGCGGTCATCTCCTCGAGCGTCATCTGCGCTGGCTCCGGATCTTCGGCAAGGACGGAGCGGGCGCCAGTCGCCATGAACTTGATGTAGTCGGCGCCGCGACGGATCTGCTCGCGTACCGCCTTGCGCATCTCCCACGGTCCGTCGGCCTCCCGGTACATCGAGCCGAAGATGACGCCGCCGGGCGCCGTGGCCGACACGATGCGCCCGCAGGTCAGGATGCGCGGCCCCGGCACGATCCCGAGGTCGACCGCGAGCTTCAGCGCGCTCGCTTCATCGTTTGCGCTGCCGACGTCGCGGACGGTCGTGAACCCGGATCCGAGAATCCGCGCGGCCGCCGCCGCGAGGACGTAATGCCCCAGCGCCGCCGGTCGTGGCGCCTCCCCATGCAGCAGCGGCGGCGGCCCGAAGCCCGGACTCCGTTCCGTGTTCGACAGGACATGACAGTGCGCGTCGATTAGCCCAGGCAGGACGGTCGCGCCGTCGAGATCGCGGGCATCCGCGGGCGGCGGCCCTTCGGCATCGTCAATCGCGATCACCCGCCCGTCGTCGATGGTGAGGGCGCGCCGCTCGATCGCACGGCCGCTGTCGACGTCAAGGAGCCGGACATTCCAGAGCACCTGGCTCACGCGGACGAAGTACCTCCCACGAAACTTGGCATGCCTCCCTGTGACCGCATTCTGGGCCACGGATGGCCCGCCAGAGGGCCAGGCCCGCTCCCTATACTCCCTCGATATGGGCGGCGAGCCTCCCGGCGGGCCGAGCGAGACCAATCGGGTCGAGTTCTTCAGTGATGGAGTCTTCGCCATCGCCGTGACATTGCTCGTCCTCGAGCTTGCCATCCCCGGAACGCGTGGCGCCTTCCGTGCCGATCTGTTGAACGAGTGGCCGAGCTACGTGGCGTACCTTGCCGCCTTCGGCACGATCGGCGTGCTGTGGATGGCCCACCACACGACCTTCCTCAGGATCCGGCGGGTCGACACCGGCTTGTTGTGGCGCAACCTGGTACTGCTTCTGTCCACCTCGTTGTTCCCGTTTCCGACGGCAGTCATCGCCAGCTCGTATCGCATCGGCGATGCGACAGACCAGGCGGCCGCCGTTGTGCTTTACGCCGTCGTCGGAATGCTCTCCGGCGCTGCCTGGCTGGTCTTCTTCGCCTATCTTCGAAGCCAACCGGCGCTACTCGAGGCCGATGCCGAAATCGACGCGTTCTGGCTCCAGGGGCCATTGCTGACGATCGTCGGCTTTGGTCTGGCTGGACTGATCGGCTGGTTGGTGAGCCCCGCGGCAGGGCTCGCGATCTTCCTGATCTTCCCGATCTTCTACGTGCTGCGCGTACGGCGGGTGACGCGGGCGTAGACGGATCTCAGGCTTGCGCCGTCGTGGGTTCGTCGTATTCGGAGGCGAACAGGTAGCTGACTGCCAGGCTCCGATACGGTCGCCAGCGTTCCGCTAACTGGAGCATCTCGTCGTCCGTCGGGCGATGGTCGAAACCATAGGCCCGCTCGGCCGCACGCCTGAGCGCCAGGTCGCCGGTGAGGAGCACGTCGGGGCGATCGAGCGCGACGATCAGAAACCCCCGCGCTGTCCAGGGCCCGATCCCAGGCACCTCGGTCAGGGCCGATTCGACCTCGGCATCGGTCATCTGGGCAAACCCTTCGTCGCTCAGCCGTCCGTCGACGAAGCGTTCCGCGACGGCTCGAAGGGTCGCGCCCTTGCGGTTGGACATGCCGCTCGCCCGGAGGACCTGCGGATCGGCGGCCAGCAGGTCGGCCGGCGTCGGTAGACGCCCTCCGAACTGCTGTTCGAGACGCGACAGGATGGTCCGCGTCGCACTCACGGAAAGCTGCTGACCGATGACCTGGAAGATGAGCGTTCCGAACGCATCGAGCCGTGGCAGCTCGGCTGTCCAGCCGCGCGGACGGAAGTTCGGCCGCGCATCGATGAGCCGGGCGAGCGTCGAGTCGGTCTTCCGAAGGAACTCGCGCGCCCGACGGTCAGCGAGCGCCGTTGCATCCCTGGGTTCGCCTTCGGGCTTGGACGACCCGCGGCTCGTCCGACCCGTTCGTTTCGTTGCCGTCATCCGGAGGGCATCCTCATGTTCCGACGCGCTCGGTTTACGAGGACAGTACGCTCTCTGCCTTTCCCTTTCCGGCGACGCGTTCTGCGCCGGCGAGATGCGCCGACAGGAGCTGTCCGGCTCTGTCCAGCGCCGCGGCCCCTGCGTCGAGGATCGCGTAATAGGCCTGGAAGACGTGTGGCACCCCAGGGGTGATGTCGAGGATGACCTCGACGTCGGCGGTGGCGGCTTGTCGCGCGAGGCGGACGGCGTCGTCGAGGAGAACCTCGTGAGTCCCGGCCTGGATGATCAGGGGCGGCAGGCCGGACAGGTCGGCGAACATCGGGCTGATAAGGCCAAGCGCGGCGTCCTGTCCCGCCGTGTAGTCGTTGACCCGTTCCTGGAGGAGTTCCCGGCTGAACAGCGGGTCCGCCTCGCGCCGGGTCTCCATGGTCGTCCCGGCCAGAGTGAGATCGGTCATCGGTGACATGACGAAGGCCGCGGCCGGCAACGGCAACCCGTGATCGCGAGCGTTGATTAGCGTGGCGACCGCAAGGCCGCCGCCAGCCGACTCTCCCGCGAAGACGATGTTCGAAGCGTCGACGCCACTCTGCAGGAGGGCCTCGTAGGCCGCAAACGCGTCGTCAACGGCTGCCGGATACGGGTTCTCGGGGGCGAGCCGGTAGTCGACGGAGATGACCTTGGCGTGCGTCCGTCGGCCAACCTGCGAGGCCAGGTCAGCGGCGAGGAAGGCGGCCCCGAGCACGTACACGCCGCCGTGGAAGGACAGAACAACGTGGCGAGGTTCGATTCCGTCGACGGTGACCTCG
Source organism: Candidatus Methylomirabilota bacterium (assembly GCA_035490155.1). Classification (GTDB taxonomy): domain Bacteria; phylum Chloroflexota; class Limnocylindria; order Limnocylindrales; family CSP1-4; genus CF-46. Next base: position 14,418 of record DATHGS010000263.1, read on the forward strand.
GCGGTCGGGACGCCGCCCAGCGCGGCTGCGGTCACGGTCACGTCGGCGGGCAGCGGCTGCGCTGACAGCAACTCCTTCAGCAGTCGCCGCTGCTCGTTGACATCGCTGTCGGCCGGGAAGGCGGACTGCCGCAGGATTGCGTCGAGGGTCTCTCGCTGCTCGGTGCTCACGGAGGGTCTCCCTTCAGTTGGCTTGGTTTGGCGACGCCCGGGTGCTCTAGCCGGCTTTCAAGAAGCTCACGATCAGGGATGAACCT